>JALOQW010000019.1 GCA_025459275.1 Pirellula sp. | reverse complement strand
GGACAGCAGTTTCAGCAGGTGGAGGGGGAAATCGTGGTGACCAACGTGACCAATGAGATCGTTTCTTCCAATCTGAATGTCAACTTGCCTGTTGACGGATCAGATGCGATGGAACTTGATATCGTGCACTGTCAGCCGGAAAGTCAAATGCTGATGTTCGAGTTCGAATCGGTGTCCGAGTCCATCGATGAGCAGCAGCGAACCGAGTACAAACAAGTTCTCTATCGAAGCAATTATCAATCGCGACCACGTGGACCAATGTCCGACGTGGATGTGTGCTTCGGCGGCAAGATCTCAGTCTCTCGTTTGCGCACCGACCTTAGGTAGTGGATCTTGCCAAAGATCCTTAAGCACCTAACGTAGTGGATCTTGCCAAAGATCCTGGAGCACCGGGAAGTTTGGCAACTTCCACTACCTTCATTGAACGGTCTTGCGGTTCAACGAACCGATCAGTCGGACGCTTTCTTTTTGGAACCTTTTGAGTCGGAATTCGAGGTGCTGGATTTATCTGAAGCGGACGACTTCGCTGAATCCGACTTGGAGGTACTGGAGCTCTCCGACGAACTCGACTTGGATTCGCTGCTGGAGCCTTCGCTGGAAGACTTGCTGTCTGCGGCAGCGGACTTCTTGTACGACTCGCTTCGATAGTCGGTCTGATAGAACCCCGAGCCTTTGAATACCACGGCGGCACCGGTTCCAATGAGACGCCGCAACTTCAACTTCTTGCATTCAGGGCACTTGCGTTCCGGATCCGCAGAAATGGATTGGAACAATTCGAAACGATGGCCGCACGCATCGCATTCATAGTCGTAGGTTGGCATTCGGATTCCCTCAGATGGTTGGCTCGATACTAGGATGGGCCTGTGGAAACAATAACCATGGCAGGTCGGACAACCCGGTCATGCATCAAAAAGCCGACGCTGGTCTCATGCATGACGACGCCTGATGCATATTGTGAACTTGGTTGCTGCGCAATGGCTTGATGGAAGTTGGGATCGAAAGGCTTGCCCACGCTTTCGATGGGGGTGCAATGGTGTTTGGCCAATACGGTGGACAATTGCTGCTGAACCAGTTTGACCCCTTCAACGAGCCCTTCGGCGCCACCAGCGGCGCTAGCCGATTCCGTCGCGCGATGCAAGTTGTCGACTACGTCCAACAAGTCGCGAACCAAAGGCATCGCCGCATACTTGAGCTGGGATTCGGTATCCCTCAAGATGCGCTTTCGGAAATTCTCGAGTTCTGCCTGGGCTTTCAGTTCCCGCTCTCTTAAATCGGCCACTTGTTGTTCCAATGCATCGACGAGTTGTTCGGGCGAATCGTCCGAGGGATCGGAGTCGAGATCACTATGTTCTGCGAAGACGGCATCGTTGACATCATCGGTGGGATCGCGATGGCCTTCGGTGGGATGGGACGACGAATTCATTATGGGGCTCCTTGATCGTCAGTTACCTTGATCGTCAGTTAGTGGATTGACCTTGGAAATACGCCACGATGCGGTCCATGAATCCTTTGCGTTCGGGCGAAATGTGTTTGTCATCGAGTTCAGCGAGCTCACGCAACAACTCCTGTTGCCGCTTGTTGAGCTTCTTTGGCACTTCAATCAGTGTTTGCACCAATAGATCTCCTTTGGCACCGGTGTGGGGATCGGGCATACCTTGCCCACGCAGTCGGAACACGGTGCCGCTTTGCGTTCCCGCTGAGATGTCGAGCGATTTGCGACCGTCCAAGGTGGGAACTTCGATCGTCGCACCCAAGGCCGCTTGGCTATAGGCAATCGGCCATTGCAGGATCAAGTCATGACCGTCGCGCTTAAAGAGCGCGTGCGGCTTGACGTGAATGAAGCAGTAGGCATCGCCGCGAGGACCACCGTCTGGGCTAGGTTGCCCTTCTCCTTGCAGCCTGACGCGCATGTCGTCATCGACACCCGGAGGAATCTTGACTTCCAACTTCACTTCATGAGGCTTCAGTCCGAGGCCATCGCACGTTCGGCAAGGATTGCTGATCGTTTTGCCGCTACCTCGACAGATTGGGCAGGTTGTCTGCACTCGGAGGACACCGGTCGACTGGACGACTTGACCACGTCCTTGACAACGCCGGCATGTTTCCGGTTGCGAGCCTGCGGCGGCGCCGGAGCCAGCACACTGGTCGCAGGTTGCGTGCCGAGTCAGTGAGACCGTTTTGGTAACGCCGCGCGCCGCTTCCTCGAGTTCGAGCGTGACATCGCAGCGCAGGTCGGCACCGCGGCGAACTCGAGATCGTCCACGTCCCCCGCCAAAGAAATCTTCAAAGATCGTCCCACCAAAGACATCGCCAAAGGCTTCGAAGATATCTCCAACGTCTTGAAAACCTCCTTGCGATTCCACGCCAGCGTGACCGTGACGGTCGTAGCGAGCTCGTTTCTGCGCATCGCTCAGGACTTCGTAAGCTTCGGCCGCTTCTTTGAACTTGTGGGTCGCGTCTTCGTTCCCGTGATTGGAATCGGGATGGTATTTCAGCGCGAGTTTGCGATACGCTTTGGCGATCTCTTCCGGTGAGGCGGAACGATCCACTCCTAACACTTCGTAGTAGTCACGCTTGGCATGCGCAGTCACGTATGCGGACCTTGTGTTGTCGTAGTTGGGTTTCCAATACCTTTGTCATAAAAAAGGGTCATTCGAAACTCCGAATGACCCTTTCTCTTCTTATTGCTTGGGCTCACCTGCCAGGAAAAACTCCTTGGCGAGTGAGGCAACATTTAGCGAACGGCTCCTTCGACCTTTCGCTTCTTCTTGTCTTCCTTGTCGTAGGTCGTAACCAACGCTTCGGTTGTCAGAAGCAAGCCGGAGATGCTGGCTGCGTTGGCCAAAGCCGTGCGAACCACCTTGACCGGATCGATGATGCCTGCCTTGAGCATGTCGACGTATTCCCGCTTGTTGGCGTCGTACCCGAAGTTCAACGGCTTCTGCCCAACTTCGTCGGCAACGACGCTGCCGTCGATGCCTGCATTGTCGGCAATCTGACGGAGCGGAGCTTCCAAAGCGCGGAGGATAATCTCTGCACCGGTTCGCTCGTCGCCGGTAAGGTCCTTGGTTACCTTGGTCACCACATCACGGCATCGGAGCAACGCCACACCACCACCTGGAAGAATGCCTTCTTCGACGGCAGCACGGGTCGCGTGCAAAGCGTCTTCGACGCGAGCTTTCTTTTGCTTCATGTCGGCTTCGGTCTCGGCACCGACGCTGATGACAGCCACGCCACCTGCGAGCTTGGCGAGACGTTCTTGGAACTTCTCCTTGTCATACTCGCTGTCGGTCTGCTCGATCTGAGCGCGGATTTGAGCCACGCGTTGATCGACTGCTTTGCGATCTCCGCCACCTTCGACGATGGTGGTGTTGTTCTTGTCAACAACGACCTTCTTAGCACGACCTAGATGCTCGAGCGAAATCTTCTCAAGTTGCACACCGAGATCTTCGCTGATGAACGTGCCGCCGGTTAGGACAGCGATGTCGCCGAGCATGGCTTTGCGTCGATCGCCGAATCCAGGAGCCTTCACCGCACAAACATTCAACGTTCCACGCAGTTTGTTAACAACGAGCAGCGTCAATGCTTCTGCATCCACATCTTCGGCGATGATCAACAGAGGCTGACTCGAGGTGCTTGCCTTTTCCAAGAGTGGTACGAGGTCTCGAATGTTGCTGATCTTCTTGTCATACAACAAGATCAAGGCATTCTCGAACGTACAGCTCATGTCCGACGGAGTGTTAATGAAGTAGGGAGAGATGTAGCCTTTGTCGAACTGCATCCCATCGACGTATTCGACACTGGTGTCGGCGGTCTTGCCTTCTTCGACGGTGATCACGCCATCTTTGCCAACTCGCTCAAGCGATTCAGCGAGGAGGTTCCCGATCGACATGTCGTTGTTTGCAGAGATCGCACCGACGTTGGCAACTTCTTCCTTGCTGCTAACTGGCTTGGCCAATTCTTGCAACTTGGCGACAGCGGCTTCCACCGCTTGATCGATACCACGACGGATGGCGGAAGGATTGCTTCCCGCAACGATGTTGCGAAGGCCTTCCTTGAAAATGGATCGTGCGAGAACGGTTGCCGTTGTGGTTCCATCACCAGCCAGATCGCTGGTCTTCTGAGCCACTTCGACCACGAGCTTGGCGCCCATGTTCTCGAAGCGATCTTCGAGTTCGATTTCCTTGGCAACGGTCACACCGTCCTTCGTGACGGTGGGGCCACCAAAGCTCTTATCGATGATGACGTTACGACCTGTTGGTCCCATGGTCACCGCCACTGCATCGGCCAACTTCTCGACCCCTTGCAGCATCCGAGCCCGAGCTTGATCATCAAATAGTAATTGCTTAGCCACGCTGAGCAGTTCCTTATACAGAGTGTTTCTTGGATGATGCGAAATTAGGCGAGCTTGGCGAGAACATCGCTCTCGCGCAGGATCTTGTACTCAACGCCGTCGACTTCGACTTCGCTTCCGCCGTATTTGCCGAAGATGACTTCATCGCCAACACTCACGCTGAGTGCTGCGCGAACGCCGTTGTCAAGCAACTTGCCAGGCCCAACGGCCACGACTTTGCCACGTTGTGGCTTTTCCTTGGCGCTGTCTGGCAAAACGATTCCACCAGCGGTGGTTTCTTCTGCTTCCATGGGGGCGACAACGACACGATCATCAAGAGGACGAATGTTTACTTTGGCCATCTGATTTACCTACCTAATGCTTTCTTATGAATTGAGTTGAATTGATTAAAGTTGTTTCGGATTACGGATGCGGTTTAGCATCAGCGGCTCGTTACATCATGCCGCCCATGCCGCCCATTCCACCCATACCGCCCATGCCACCCATCCCGCCCATGCCACCGTCGTGGTCATGGTGACCGCCAGCAGCCGGTTCTTCTTCCTTGGGGATTTCGGTGACGAGGGACTCGGTCGTCAGCAAGAGCGATGCAACCGATGCAGCATTGGAGAGAGCCGTCTTAACAACCTTGGCTGGATCGATGATCCCTGCCTTGATCATGTCGACATACTTGTCTGCGTTGGCGTCGTAACCTTCGTTCTTGTCTTTCAGTTGACGAACGCGATTGACAACCACGGCTCCATCGAGACCTGCATTGTTGGCAATCGATCGCAACGGATAATCGAGAACGTTGGCGATGATCTTGGCGCCCAACGCTTCGTCCCCTTGCAGCTTCAACTTGGCCAGAGCACCTTCGCAACGCAGCAGTGCAACCCCACCGCCAGGAACGATCCCCTCTGCCAACGCGGCTTGTGTCGCGGCCTTGGCGTCATCGATCAGGGCCTTGCGTTCCTTCATCTCGGTTTCGGTTGCTGCACCGACGTTGATCTGTGCCACACCTCCGGCCAGCTTGGCGAGGCGCTCTTGCAACTTCTCGCGATCGTAGTCGCTGTCTGTCGCTTCGATTTCGCGACGGATTTGTGCGACGCGGCCTTCGATGGCGTCCTTCTTGCCAGCACCACCGATCACGACGGTTTCTTCGCTGGTGATGTGAATTCGCTTAGCTCGGCCCAGGTCGCTGATCTTGACCGACTCGAGGTCGATACCGAGATCCTTGAAGATCGCCTTGGCATTGGTCAAGGCTGCAATGTCTCCCAACATGGCCTTGCGGCGATCGCCATAGCCTGGTGCTTTGACAGCAGCAACGCTCAGGATGCCGCGCATCTTGTTGATGACCAAAGTCGCCAACGCATCGCCATCGATGTCTTCGGCGATGATCAGCAAGGGCTTCTTAGCCTTGCTGATGGCTTCGAGCAATGGGATCAGCTTCTTGTTGTTGCTGATCTTTTCTTCGTGGATCAGGATGTAGCAGTCTTCGAGTTCGACGGTGACTTCGTCTTGGTTGGTCACGAAGTGAGGGGACAAAAATCCACGATCGAACTGCATCCCTTCAACGACTTCAACCGTCGTTTCGCTGCCGCGACCTTCTTCCACGGCGATCACACCGTCTTTGCCCACCTTGAGGAAGGCTTCGGCCAAAACGTCGCCGATGGCAGGGTCATTGTTGCCAGCGATGGTGGCGACTTGCTTGATTTCTTTCTTGCTCTTGGCATCGATACTGGTCGCCATCTTGCCGATTTCGGTGTTGACGGCTTCGACGGCTTTGGCGATTCCCCGGGACAGCGCCATGGGGTCCGCACCAGCGGCGATCATCTTCAGACCTTCACGGAAAATGGCTTCGGCCAAAACCGTGGCGGTGGTGGTGCCGTCACCTGCCACATCGTTTGTCTTGCTCGCTGCTTCCTTGACGAGTTGGGCCCCCAGGTTCTCGTAGGGGTCGTCCAATTCGATATCTTCGGCAACCGTCACGCCGTCCTTCGTAATCTTCGGAGAACCCCAGCCCTTATCTAATACTGCATTGCGACCTCGCGGTCCGAGAGTGCTGCGAACCGCTCGCGCCAGCTTCGAAACGCCAGCCAAGAGGGGCTGCCGCGCTTCGTCATCAAATACCATCTGTTTTGCCACGTTGAACTCCTTGAATATTGATTCAGCCCGATTTGGCAGTCGAACTTGACCCATGCGACCTGCGAGCAACCGGCGTGCCAACAATTCCATTTTTGGTCGCAAGTCTATTTCCGCAAAGAGTTTGCGCGCAAATCGCGTCTTGCGCGAACGGCTGACACTGCCAAAAAAGAGCGTGGTTCAGCACTCCTCCTCCCGGACAGCTTTTCCGTTACCGCTGCATCACTTCAGAATGGAATGGAGCACATGACCATGGACGTCGGTCAATCGGCGTTGGATGCCGTTGTGATAGAAGGTCAGCTTCTCGTGATCGATACCGAGCAGATGCAAGGCCGTGGCATGGAGATCGTAACAGTAGGTCGGCTCGACCGCCTGGAATCCGACCGGGTCGCTCTCTCCGTGCGCTGTCCCTCCCCGGATTCCGCCCCCAGCCATCCAAGCCGTGAAGGCTCCTGGATTGTGATCGCGCCCTTTCTGTTGCCCCTGCATAAATGGTTGGCGACCGAACTCCGTCGTGCAGATGACTAACGTCGAATCCAACAACCCGCGTTCCTTCAAGTCGGCCAGCAACGCACTCGCTCCGATATCCAGGACTCGGCCCCAGTAACCATGGTCGCGCACGATGTCTTCATGCGAGTCCCAGTTCGGTCGCACTTTGAGCTTGGATGTGTTCTCGGCACCACAAAAGATCTGCACGAAGCGAACTCCTCGCTCCACCAATCTTCGCGCCAACAAGCATTGGCGCCCAAAGGGACCTGCGTCCGGATCTTCGACGGCATATCGACCTTGTGTGGCTGCAGACTCTTGATTCCATGAAATCGCGTCCGGCGCGCTGAGTTGCAATCGTGCAGCCATTTCGAAGGCCGCGATTCGGGCGTCGAGCATGGTTGCATCCGGCCGTTCAGCGCGATGACGCTCGTTGAGTAGCCGCAACAAGGCTCGACTTGGTTCTTCCAATGGTAGCGGACGTTGGTCCGCAGGGTACAGATCGCGGATCGGGGGCCCTTGGCTGGCGACTTCGATGACGGTTCCTTGATGCATCGCAGGCAGGAAGCCTGCACCCCAATTCAATACCCCGCCCGGAGGCAAGCCTCGTGGATCTGGCAATACGACATAGGTCGGCAAGTTCTCGTTCTCGCTTCCCAATCCATAGGAAATCCAAGCACCCATGGCAGGGAAGCCCGGACGAGGGAAACCGCTGTTCATCATGAACATGGCCGGTCCATGCAACGCCGACTTGCTCTGCATCGAATGGATGAAGGCGAGATCATCCACATGCTTTGCCAGGTTGGGAAACAGATCGCTCATCCAACGACCGGCCTCTCCATGCTGCCGAAAGGTCCAGAAGCTCTTGGCCAATTTTCCTGCTACTCCTGCAAACGTTTGCTTGCCGAGCTCCGGATCAAACTCTTTGCCATCGGACTCGATGAGTTGAGGTTTGTAGTCCCACGTATCGACATGACTCAATCCTCCGGGGCAAAAGATCTCGATTACCCGTTGGGCCTGAATCTGCCCGGTCATAAAGTCAGAATGTTGCGGTCTCTCCGTAGAGCCCGCATGAGCCCGACGTCGGTCAGCCTGGAGCAGACTGCTGAGCGCTAGCCCTCCAATGCCTGTTCCTGTGTTCCAAAGCCAATGTCGCCTGTTGTGCATATTCGTAGTCAGTCTCTCAGTCGATGGTTAGAAACTCGTTCGAGTTGACTAGGACGCGACACAGGTCAGCCAACCCCTGATCGGAGCCGAGCAACGCTTCCGATGCGACACGCTCCTCCGGGGTCGGTTCCCGACAAAAGGCATCCTGATAAGCGGCTTGGACCCATGCATCTCGTGAGTGTTCTTTTTGAATCCGCTCGGCCATGTACCGGGCTTGCTGCAATATCCACTCATGATTCCAAGTCGCTAGTGACTGGATCGCCGTGGTCGTCACGTTGCGGCGCGGTGTGAGATTCGCTGGATCTGGACAATCAAGCGGCGTTAGAAAAGGATGAGGTGTCGTGCGCACCACAAAGCGATAGAGGCTTCGCCTCCAAAGATCGGGACGGTCGGCGGTGCGGTACCGATAGATTGGCGCGTACTCCTCCTGGTAATCGAAATCCTGATAACCGGGGCCGAACTTGGTGCGTTGCAACGTTCCTGCAATGAACAAGACACTATCGCGAATGGTTTCTGCATCCAAACGGCGCAAACTCTGGCGCCATATCCATCGATTTTGCGCGTCTACGGCCATCCCATCCCGAGAGGTGTGGCGTGAACTCTGACGGTATGCCTGGCTCGTGCATATCAAGCGACTGATGGTCTTGAGCGAGTAATTGCATCGAATCAATTCACCCGCCAACCAGTCGAGCAACTCAGGATGCGATGGCTTGCCACCTCCGAGCCCAAAGTCGCTCGGAGTGTCCACGATTCCTGTTCCGAAATGGTGCTGCCAAAGTCGATTGACGATAACCCGCGCTGGCAACGGATTGCTAGGGGAGGTGATCCAATCGGCCAAGGCGCGCCTTCGCTGGGCATCGCTCGTCTCCGAATCGATTTTGACGGGCGGACAATCCACCAAGCATCGCAAGGCAGCCGGCTCCACCGGTGCACCTACTTGTTCAGGACTTCCTCGGTGAAGGACGTGGATCGTTGCCGGAGTCTGGCTGCGTATGGCGTAGACTTGATCGACTCCGGGCAAAGCATCGAGTTGCTGTTGAAGCTCGGACAGTCTTTGTTGCAGGCTTTCGATAGCGCGACGTTCTTGTTCGTTTCGTTCCGAGGCCCAAGGGGAAAGGGTCGGGTCACCAAAAAAGATCTGGTCATGCCCAATACCATCCGTTCCTTCGGTGGAGAGCAACGTCAGAAAGCGAACGCGAGCGGGGATCGGCAAGGCCACCGCGATCCTCTGGGATGCCGGGTTGAGACCTTCGGCGAGAAATGCGGATTGACCATCCAACAGGATTCTGGCATCGGCATACGTGACTGTTCCCTCGGGTCGACCACCGTAACCGATCTCGCAACGGAAAAGCAGCTCTTGGGACTCCAAGGCAGGTCGTACGGCATCCAAATCCCAAGTGATCGCGGCGTTTGCATGCAGGCCAAGCACTGCATGTTCTGGACCTTGGAAGTCCACGCTACCAATCTGAGTCGATTTCTGCGCGTTGACGGGTCCATTTCGAATCGCATCCCAAGACAGCCCCGACGTTTTGGGTATGCCCTGTGCCTTTAATCCCGTCGTTGCAATCTGGCATTCGCCATTCGGGATCACGACGCCATCGATGAACGGATGGTCCACTGGTTGGAAGGAGGAGCCGCCTGGGCTTTGGATTTGACCCAAGAACTCGACTTGAGGTATGCCAGTCAGGATGTGAATGCCAGTCCCTTTCTTGCCCGTTCCATTTCCGTCTCCTCCTCCGACCATATCGGCCAGAGACAACTGACGACTCCAGTTCTGCAACTGCGCGCGGATGGCCGCTTGTTCGTCTCGTATGCGATTCCGTTCCTTTTCGAGCGCGACGGCTTGTGCGGGATCCGCATCGCGATCACCTCGATAGCTACCTGAGAAGAAGGCCCACATCTGGTAGTATTCGCGCTGCGTGATCGGATCGAGTTTATGGTTGTGGCAGCGAGCACAATGGATGGTAATGCCACAGGTCGCCGTCATGACTTGCGCTAGCATGTCATCAAGATCGTCGGCACGAGCTTGCCGCTTGATCTGAGGGCTGGGGGTTTCTGCCTGTCCGACGAAATCCCAAGGGCCTGCCGCCAGAAAACCGGTGGCGATGATCGCTTCCGATCGATCAGGCCAATACGCGTCCCCGGCAATTTGTTCTTTGAGAAATTGATCGTAGGGTTTGTCGCTATCGAAGGACCGCACCACATAATCGCGGTAACGCCATGCATGATCCCGCTTCTGATCCCGTTCGAATCCGTGCGTATCCGCATAGTGGGCAACATCCAACCAATCTTGAGCCCATCGCTCCCCATAATCAGGCGACGCCAACAAGCGTTCGACTTCCCGTTCATAAGCGTCAGGCTCCTGGCTTGCAACAAACCGTTCCATTTCTTCGTACGAAGGGGGGAGGCCGGTCAAGTCGATCGAGAGGCGCCGAAGCCATTCACGTCGCAATGCGGGAGGGCTTGGTCGCAAGCCGTTTCGCACCAATGAATCCATGATAAAGGCATCGATCGGATTCGTTGCCCAATCGGAGTGATCTTGTTCGAGTGCTTCCTGTTTGGGAACAGATGGAATCGCCACAGGTCTCAAAGGTTGCCACGCCCAATGGTCATAGCGAGGATCGGCCGGTTCCGATTCCTTGTCCGAATTGGGCCACATGGCACCCTCTGCGATCCATTTCTTAAGTCGATCGATGGCAACTGCATCGAGCCCGCTCGAATCGGGAGGCATACGAAACTCGGGATCGGTGGAGGTCACTCGTTGGAACAGGGGGCTTTGATCGGGATCCCCTGGCTTCCAAAGGGCTGGTCCGAGGTGCTCGGCGAATCGCTTGCCATCCAATCGCACACCCGCTTCCGCTTGTTCTGCCCCATGGCAAGCGACGCAATGCTCCTCAAAAATCGTACGAATGTCCCTCTCAAAATCGAGAGTACCATCCTGCGCGGAGGCAGTTATGCCATAGGCAAGAGAAAGAATTGAGAGAACATAACAACGTGCTTTAGGAGCGAAAACCATCGAATCCTGAGCCCATCACAATCGGAAATGGAAAGCGTTCCCGTAATTATACTCCAGGCTCCAACGCCCCTGATCAAGGCGGCGGTAACTACGTCGGCCATGAGAAAAGTAAGTTTTTCCGGATCAAAATCCCGTTCAACAACTAAGAAATAGCTTTTTAAAGGGTCATTCTATTGCATAGGCCAAGGCACGGGACTGAAAAAAGTGAGCCCTAATGTGGCGAAGAGGCAATGTTGAAATCGGCCCCGCAGGAAAATTCGAAACTCCAAGCGAGCTCCTGCGCGTCGACACTACTCGAGCTCTTCGAGAGTGAGGAATCCAAGCTATTGCGTTTCGCTTGGTCCCTTACCGGACGCCGAGCGATCGCGGAAGAGATCGTACAAGAAGTGTTCATGCAACTGCACGCCAAGTGGACTGACGTCCAAGAGCCTCGCCCTTGGCTGTACCGCAGCGTCCGGAACCAAGCGTACCACCATCTTCGCAAGAGCCGCCGTGAACGGTTCGGGGAGGATGGGGAAAACGTCCATCCTCTCGATCGATCGCCAGAAGGCGCCACCGAAGCTCCCGACGATTGGGTGGCTCATATAGAACTGATGGCGGAACTGAGAGGGCTGATCGCCCAACTTCCTGAGAAGGATCAGCGCCTGATTCAAATGAAGTACTACGAAGACTTGAAGTATCGAGACATCAGCCAACGCACGGGGCTCACCATTAGCAACGTTGGATTTCGACTCCACGTGATCGTGAAAAAACTTGCCGCTTCCATGCTGGCTTCAGGAGCCGAGAACCAATGATGTACGACGAACTCGATGAATCGATCGATCCAGAGCTCCAAGTCCGCTTGCTCAATCTCGCCCTAGGTGAAGCATCGGACTTCGAACGGGATCAACTGCAGATGCTGATGGAGCAACAGCCGGAACTGTTGTCCCACTATCGACAACTGCTTCACCTCCACGGTTTGCTGCGCGATGTTGGTCTCGGCGATCCGATCGTCTCATCCCAAGGCGAACTTCAAGATGCCTCATGGCGACTCTCGGAAGAGCGTCGCGCGAAGTTATTGGCAACGCTTCAATCACCTGCACTCGCTCCAGCGACAACTCCAAGTGTATCGAGCGTCGTACACCGCCCATGGTGGCGGTTGTCACGGAAACGAGTCATCGAAATTGCAGCCCTTGCTGCATGCCTTCTGGTATTTGCAAGCCTGCTGTTACCAGCCGTGCAATCGAATCGAGATGCAGCACGCCGGTTCGGAATGACGTTTGGTGGAGATAGCGGTAGCAAGTCCGCGGCGAGCTCGATGTCGACCAAGCCCCCTCCTCACGGATTGTCTGCGGTGGAGCCTCGCTTTCGCAATCTCATGGAGACGCAAAAGCCCGAACGCTTTTATGATGACATAAGCAGGGGCTCGGATGTCAAACCCACAATCGATGCCGTTGCCCCTGGCTCCGACTCGACGCGACATTGGAACGTTTATGCTCCAGAATCCGTTCGGCAATCTGCGACCCCTCAAGGCCCCTTGCCGTCGATAAACTTGCCTTCGGACCCGATGGCTGCCTCCTCGCAATGGATGGATAGTCGACACGCTGGCGGTTATGGAGGTGCAAACGGCCTCACCGAAGGTCTTCAAGAAAACGCACCGACAAGAGCACCGATCGTTAGGGGTAGAGGGGCCGAAATCCCTTCCATCCAACCTCGCTTCGATAACCCTGACCTCGCCTCTCAACCCTCACGAGATAACGACGAAACGACGCTTCTCTTTTCGATGACCCCTCGGATCGTCATCCCCGCCGAGGAAGATTTTTTGAAGGCACGAGAGAAGGATAGCAAGTCCATCGACAAACTGAGTGTACGGGAAGAGGAAGGCAAGCTGGGTAGCCTCGAGCAACTCGGGCAGGCGCAGCCTGGAAAACCGCAAAGCGGAGTGTATGACAACACGGCTCGCTTTAAGAAACTATCGGACAGTGAGAATGAACCAATGCAATCGGGGGAGACGGTTGCGAACTTCGACAGTTCAGCCGGTAACGCACTGGGGTGGTACAGCAAAGCCCAGCCAAGTGAGAAAGACTTCATGCTCGGAACGGGACTCCAAAACGAGCCTTCCCTGAAACGTAAACTGGACCGCGCGCCGTTTGAGATATCGCCCCAGCGTGAAGCGGCATCAACCTTCTCGCTGCACGTAAGCGATGTTTCGTTTAAGCTTGCACAACATGCGCTGGCACAAGGACAATTGCCAGATCCATCGTCGATTCGGATCGAAGAATTCGTGAATGCGATGGACTACACGGACCCCTTGCCAGGCCGTGATGCGAAAGTCTCATGCGTCGTTGAGCAAGCCATCCATCCGTTCCGAGTTCAACGAAACCTGTTGCGTGTCTCCCTACGTACCGCTGCGTTTGGGCGATCGGCAACCACACCTCTCCGACTCACCATCTTGCTTGACAACTCGGGATCGATGGAGCGTCCTGACCGAAGAGCTGCGGTCCTTCGCGCTGTTCAATCGCTGGCCCAGCAACTCAACGCGAATGATCAAGTCACCTTGATCGCATTCGCTCGTACCGCTCATCTCCTCGCCCATCAAGTGCGAGGTGACCAATCAGGAACGTTGCTCGACATCGTAGAACGACTTCCAAGTGAGGGAGGTACGAACCTCGAGGCCGCGTTAATTTTGGCTCGCGAGAAAGCCCTCGAGCAACAAACCGAAGGGGCTCAAAACCGCATCATTCTAATGACCGACGGTGCTGTCAACCTCGGGAACGCGAACCCAGAAAGCCTTGCTCAGCAAATCGTGCAACTGCGAGCCTCGGGAATCGCATTGGATGTTGCAGGTATGGGAGTACGTGATCTCAAGGACGACCTACTCGAAGTCCTGGCCAGACAAGGTGACGGCCGATATTACTTGCTCGATACTCCGGAATCCATCGAAGATTCTTTCGCGAATCAAATCGCTGGCGCACTCCGACCGACCGCGATGAATGTCAAGGTTCAAGTGGAATTCAATCCGGAACGTGTTGCCTCCTACAAGCTGTATGGCTTCGACAATCATCTGCTTCAAGCACAGGACTTTCGAAACGACGCGGTCGACGCAGCCGAACTGAGTGCCGAAGAAGCGGGTGTTGCGATCTACCAATTCGAACCGATCGTCCATGGAAGCGGTGACGTGGGAAGCATTTCCGTGCGATTCCGCGATGTGGCATCCGGTGAGATGATCGAACATCGTTGGCCCATCCCCTATGAACCGAGTGCGCCGAATCTTGAGACGGCGAGCCCATCCATGAAACTCGCCTCCGCGACGGCTCTCTTTGCGGCCAAATTGGCCGGTGGACCACTCGCCGATAACGTCGATCTCGCCCCGCTTGCCACAGCCCTTGCGACCCTTCCGGATTCCATACAACAACATCCGCGAGTTCAACAATTGCGATCCATGATGCAATCCGCACGAGATCTTCAGTAGTTGCTAATCACCCTCCTACCCACGCTACCGAATTCATTTCTTCGGTGAGGTATACGACGATGTTCACGAAGCCTTTCAAGTGGCAGTCATTCTTGTTGATGATGTGGCTGACACTGATGACAGTGCCTCA
Organism: Pirellula sp.; assembly: GCA_025459275.1. Lineage (GTDB taxonomy): Bacteria > Planctomycetota > Planctomycetia > Pirellulales > Pirellulaceae > JBKCUI01. Next base: position 6,327 of record JALOQW010000019.1, on the reverse strand, counting down.
TCAAATGACTTGTGGCCAAGATCCAGCCCCTCCTCCCGATCCCATCGCACAGAATCCTATCGCACCGAATCCCATCGCACCGGTCGCAACTCAAGAACCTTGGATTCCTTTCGAATCGAAAACGATCGTGCTCAGCAATGGACCGATCATGCCGCCGTCGTTTCTTTATTCAGCACAATCGACTGCAAAAGTCACCGTCGGTCCGAAAGCAATCTCGCAGTCCATACAACTCGATGTCCGCACGATTCAAGGACGGGGCAGTACGGTCCGCTTGGGATTGGTCGGTGTTGGAGATGTAACCAATGTTCAAGGCGCAGATATCCTGGCGTGGTCCGTTCGCACCGAAAACGGCCAGCGTTCGCTCGAACTGCAGATCACTGAAAAAATGGAATCCGTGTCTGCGACGATTCAGGTCTTATCACGCATCGATCCCATGCCAACTCAAATCGAATTAGCTCACCTCACTCCTGGTTCTGCCATTGGATTCAACGCGACCATCGAGGTGAATATCGAAGAGAATGTCTTCGCCACGGTCCTCGAAGCATCGGGTTTCGCACCTCTCATCTCGACCGATCGAAACCCACGCTTCCAAACAGCGACAGGTGGTCGGCTCGTACTGAAAGTGGATCGTCGCCGCTCCGCCACGCCCTCTGTGGAGTGGATCGATACCTCGTTGTTAGGGAAGTTGGCCGACGACAAGAAATCGATTCGTTTCACCCTTCGTGGTACGGCAGTGGTCCATGAACCCAACGCTCGTTGGCGCGCGATTTCCGGAAACGTGGCTCTTGCAACTCTTCCCACCGCAGACAACTTCTGGATCGCACTAGCTGGACCGAAGGATGGACCGGGATACGTGATCACCTTCCCGACAGTCGGAACGTTTCCCATCGCTCTCGAATTTGTGGTCCCCGTCACTCAGCTACCAGAACGAAAACAACACGTTTCGTTCGCCGTGGCTTCGGGGGCGATCATGCCAAGCGAACTGATCGGCTTGGACAGCGAGATAGAGATCGATCGACAGCCGAACCACTTCGTACCCATGCATGATCAAGGTGCATGGAAAGGATTCCTGCCCGCCAATGGCCAATTTGCGTTCACGTGGAAATCCGCGTCCTCGAGCGACTTGGAGAAGCGCGCCTTCTACACAACGCAATCGATCCTGGAAACCGAGGTTGGTCCGGGCCTGTTGAGACAAACTCACCGCATCCAATTCACGATGCTTCAAGGCATGCTCCGTACGATCTTCATGGATCTGAATGGCCCAGGCGAAATCGTCCAAGTGGAAGGAGAACACATTGTCTCTTGGAAAGTCAACGAAGCTGCCCCACAACGTTCATTGGAGATCCAGCTCAATCAAGATCTAACCGCATCTTCGCAATTCATCATTCAAAGCCAAACACCCCTTGGTGAGTTCCCGGTCCGCGTGGATGCCATGACGCTTCATCCGCGAGGCTCTTCGCGGAACGCAGGATTTCTGAGGATCGCCAATGCGGGGTCGGTTTCGATGGAGCCGACAGGACTGCGAGGACTGAACCAAATCTCTCCGGATCAGTTTCCCGGAGGAGTCCCTCCCGCACGCCAAGCCTTTGTCTATCGCTTTCCTTCGTCTCAATTTGCATACTCGATCGAAGCGGATCGCGTGCAACCGGAGATCCATGTTTCTCAGATCGTCGTATACCAAATCACCGAGACCGATCGCATTCTCTCCGCGGACATCGAACTCGACATTCGCGAAGCCGCCATCCGAGATTGGCCGATTCGTATTCCCGAGGACTATTCTGTCGTCGCTGCAACAGGGAGCAGTGTTCAAGACTACGTGGTGGCGTCCGAAGCGAGCGAAGGCTCTCGCGAACTGAACATTCTCTTTTCCCAAGAGGTCCTAGGGCGACAACTCGTTAGTGTGAGGCTTGAAAAAAACCAAGTGGCAGATGCGGGCGCCTGGCAACTTCCTGCGTTGCGATTTCCAAAAGCGAAATCGGTTCAAGGAGATCTTGGGATCGTGGCATCCCCTGGTTTTCGAGCTGTTGTCGAGAAGTCAGAACTGCTGGTGGAAAAACCTCTGTCGTACTTTGCAAAGCAAGTCCCGCAACTGCAGCATGCCTTCCGAATCCGCGAACCGGGCTGGTCTGCGATTCTGCAAATCACGCCAATCGATCGAAGCGTTCAAGCAGACTCATTCCACCTGTATTCATTGAGCCAAGGGACCATCTATGGCAGCACACTCCTCAACTACACCGTCACTGGCTCCCCTGTCCATGAATGGAAGCTGACGGTTCCAGCCAATCTCGAAAACTTGACGGTCGATGGACCGGAGATCCGTACTTGGCGACGCGATGGCACCGACCTGACGGTCACGCTCCAACGCCCGATCATGGGTGCTTATACATTGCTCCTTACCTTTGAAGAGAAGCCCAACCCGACCGATGGCTCGTTCCTTGCAGGAGTGGTGACTCCCCTCGCGGTTCAAAGCGATCGAGGATACATCCAAGTAGTCAGCCCCGTCCAAGTCGACACACGTCCGATCGTTGTGTCATCACAATTGTTGGCGCTGGATGGACTCGAGCTCCCTGCCGAACTGCGACTGTTGAGTACCGCACCCTCGTTGGGTGCCTGGCAGTTTACTCAGCGTCCCTTCGAGCTCAGGCTGGGTGTTCAATGGTTTGCACCCGGCGTCACATCCGCTCAGGTGGTCGAATTCTCCGAAGCCAATAGCCGCGTGTCGAAAGAAGGGGAGATCGTGACCGATCTCGTCTACTTCGTGAAGTCCCGTGGGCAGCGCACGCTGAGACTTCAATTGCCAAGCGCTCCAGCCAAACTGTGGGCGGTATCAATCAATGGAGCTCCAACATCGGCTCGCCAAGCCGGCAATGAGACGCTGATCCCATTGCCCGGAGAAGCCGACCCGAATGTGCCGATCGAAGTGCGACTGCGCTTCGGAACCACCGCAGCCAATGATTCCCAACCATCTTTAGAACTCCCCATCGTGTATGCCCCGGTTCTGAAGACGCAGTGGAATTTGAGCGCGGATGAAAACTACGTCCTCCATCCCAAGGAAAGCCCGTTGACGCTGAGTTCTGCCAATGCGTGGACCAACGGCTTCGACAAGATGGCTCGTCATGGCTTCATTGCCTTGATCGCAATCGCGATCCTCGTGATCTTGGCAATGTACATCCAGAATCGATCGGCTCTGCTCCTCATCCATACGTGCTCTGTGGCGGTCGCTGCCATCGCCGGATATCAAGCGATCCAGGCTTACTCGAGTTACCCTGCGATACAACTCAGCCTACCCGTCCTCGAGGCGGGTGGGCATGTCGAGCTGGAGGTCGCCAACCTACCGTGGTGGCTTGCCTTTGCATCGATTCCGGGAGTAGCCATTTTCGCAACCGGATTGCTCCTTTGGATCGCTTGGATTGTGCGTTGCCGTTGGGCCTTTGTCTTGTGGGTTTCACTCGCATTGATGGCGACAGGCCTGTTGCTTCAAATGCATGGAGACATTGGCTTCTGGTTCATGGTCGTGTTAGCAATACTGGCGTTGCAGTGGTTCCCCACGGCTTATTGGCAGGTCCGGTCGATCGCCTCGCCCCAAGTGGGAAACGAACAGGGCCCATCGGAAGAAGATCGCCCTAATTCTCCAGTACCGATCGCTCCCTTGTGCTTCTTTGCTGCAGTGCTCGCGATAGGAGGCGCTGGTCCATCTTTTGCTTTGGAACCGAACCAACTCTCCGATGAGCCCGACGCGTTCTCGTCAGCAAGCTCGTTGATCGAGCAGTGGGAAGTCTCCACGCGTGAAACCCGTGTGTCGGTGAAGGCGACTTTCGGAATCGCTGCGACTCCAGGAGAGCAATTCCTGTTGCTTCGCGCCCCTGCCATCTTGACTTCCTTCGAAGGGGATGGACTTCGATTGAGCAAATGGACTTTGCCGACGGGAGAACTGGCGTACATTGCCACTGCACCTGCCGACGGGACCGATCCTCCGTCCGACAACAAGGAACGGAAATCGTATAAGGTAACCGTCACTTATCGCATCGATTCGATCCGGCCATCGGACGGTATTCAAGTCTTGACCGGGGGTGCAGCGACACACCAAATCGAGCTTCAGTACGACAATCCCGAATGGGCGGTTGAATGTGGACAAGCGGCAAACATCGAAATCCTTACGCCTCCAGCCAAAGACCAGAAGCAAGCAGCCGTTCGTATCTTGTTGGCTCCCGGCCCAGCTGTGATTGCGTTGAAGCCTCCGACGCGCGACCTGGATGCGGAAACACCCGAGTTCTATGTCGAAGGGGCGTGCCTTTACACGCCCGGCCCTGGCGGGGTCGATGGTAAGCTGCGGCTAAAAGTCCGCAGCTCGAAAGGACGACTGCGTGAACTCCATGTTTCCATCCCCGAGGGTTTCGTGGTCAGCCATACCGAGGGCCCGATTTCTGCATGGCAGTTCGATCCGGCGGCAGGTCGATTGCATCTGTCTCTATCACCCGCGACTCCAGCGCAATTTGAACTGATCGTTGCCACCCAAAGCAGCCTGGAAGCTTTACCAGCCCGCATCAAGGTCTCGCCTCTAAAGGTCGAGGGTGCAAGTGGCCAAGTCGGATTGCTCGCTCTCGCATTCGGCTCCGACGCACACCCCGAAGACGTACAAGCGGAGTCGTTGTCGGAGGTCGCCATCGGTGACTTTGATGCGGGACTTATCGCGCAACCTGAAACGACTCTGCATCGAGTCTTTCGATATGGCCAAGGGGAGGGTTCGCTGACATTGCAAGTATCGCCGGTCGCTCCGGAAGTCCGCGCTGTCACCAAGCAAGTGATCTCCTTGAGCGATGAACGCGTCGTCTTTGCAACCACGCTTCAAGTAAACATCTCCAGAACCGGAGTGTTTCAGTTGTCGTTCCCACTTCCAGAAGGATTAGAAATCGAGACGATTTCTGGGGATTCGTTGCATCATTGGTCGGAGCTGTCGGTCGATGGCAAACGCCAGATTGTCCTGCATCTCAACAGCAAAACCACAGGCGACCATACATTCGCGATCTCCTTATCGGGGAATGCTCCGGCCTTGCAGGCGGCCGGTGTTGCGGAGCCAGCCACATGGATCATTCCTCGGCTTTATCTCAACGAAGCATCGAGGCAATCGGGAGAACTGATCCTGCAGCCGATGACTGGCCTGCGATTACGCGTACTGAATCGGCAGAATGCAACGGAAGCGGATCCGAGATCCTTGGGAGCCACTGGTCAAGGCGCACTCGCCTTTCGTTTGCTGCAGAAGGAGTGGAATGTCGAGGTCGGCATTGAGCAGCTCGCGTCCTGGGTCACGGGCAATATCCTTCACGATGTGACCTTGCGTGAGGGGCAAACTCGATCGGTCATCTATGCTGATATCCAAGTCCAGAACGCCTCGATCCGATCGTTGAAGGTGCAAGTGCCACTCATGAATGATGAGGATGCCAAGACCCTCCGCGTCCATGGCGATGCAGTCAATGAACTCGTCCGATCCGACGATGACGCGACAACCTGGGAGATCAAACTCAAGCGTCGAGTGATCGGTCCCCTGCGGCTCCAAATGGAATTTGAACGGAGAGGGGATCGCAGCAGCAATCAGGAAACGATCCATCCGATTCAGTTCCCAGACCTTCAGCAGACGGCCTATTACGGAAGCGTTCGCGTCAGCGGACGATTGGAGGTCGATGCGGCAGGACCGATGGCGGATTGGCAACCTGGAGACTGGAACACCGTTCCACAAATCCTTCGCGAGTCAGGGAATCGAAACGCCCCGGCACTCCTCTTCAAGAGTACCGCTCCGACCCGACCCATAGAACTTCGGGTCGTTCGCCACTCCATCACCGAAGCGTTGAAGTTACGGGTTGCATCGGGAAAGATCACCACGATCCTGTCTCCGACTGGGGATCAGCTGACCACCATGGAAGCCGCTCTGGAAGTCGTTCAACGCAGCAGTCTGATCGTCAAGTTGCCCGCTGAGGCCGAGATCTTGAGCATCTTTGTCAACGGGGAGAGTGTCCATTCGATTCGACAAGATGACACCAGCAATGCCTGGCAGTTCTACATCCTTCCAGGCATCGATGATCGGACGGCACAAGTCCGCATCACGTATACCTCACCAGGGGCATCCATCGACAACCTGCGAATCGTTAGTCCCGAACTCAATCTACCCTTGGAGAATATCGAATGGAACGTCGTTGCTCCACCCGGATACGAGTTGACTCACGCGGATGGAAATCTCGAACGGGTCGGCCAGTACCATTTTGGAAAGTACGATCGCAGTTCGTATCTAGAAACATTGCAGGGAGCGCGGCAGGCCCAGGCACAACAAGCGAC
>JALOQW010000234.1 GCA_025459275.1 Pirellula sp. | reverse complement strand
GATGGAGCAGGTTCGATCCGCATCGTTGAGGCTTACCCGGGCGCGGCATCGACTGGCCGAGATTCCCGCCGCGCGAGATGCCGCAGTCTCTGAGGATACGCTGGAATATTCGATTCAAGGAGTTGCCGAAGCCATCGATCAAATCCAGCAACTAGGAATCCTCGAATCGCAGTGGGAGGGCATGCGTCGCCAAGCCGACGAAACCTCGAGGTGGATTGCGAATGAGGCAGGTCGTTTGTCGATCGATTTGGAATCTGTAACTTCCTTTCAGACGATGCCGCTCCCTTCCCTACACTCGCTCGACGCCCAGCACGCGACCTGGCAATCGTTGTGCGAATCGAGCAAGGAAGCGACCGCCGAGCTCACCCGACTGCGAAAGAAGGGAAAGGACCTTGAAAGACAGATCCAACGACTGACACGCAACAACGAGATACCGACGCGCGAAGGTTGGTCCAAACATCGTCAAGATCGAGATGCGGTTTGGCGGCAGATCACACGCATGCTTTCCGACGGTATGCCTGTGGATCCGGAGTTCATCCAAGAGTTCGAGCAGCGGAGCAAGGAAGTGGACGATTTCGTCGAACGCATGCTCGATGCAGCCACGGAGTTGGCTACCTATGAACAGCTGAGCCTCGAGCTCGACTCCATCTCCCAGCAGGTTCTAGATCAAGAAGGCCTCTCGACAGCTGCCAACGAATCGATGCGCGTTTGGGAGGAGCGTTGGAACCAGCTGTGGCAAGGCATTGTCAATGGGCCTGGTTTGCCGAATGTGATGCGGGAGTGGGTGACGCGAGCGATGGAGCTTCAGAAACGGATCGAAGTCTATGAAACTCAGATACTTGACATCAAGAAGCACGAATCCGAATGCGATCGAATGCGTCAGCAGATCGTTCTAGTCTTGCGGAATGCAGGAGCCGATGTTTCCAACGAATCCACGCAACAACGCTTGATGGAATCGGCCCGTAGCGTTCAAAGAGAATTGGCAGATCGCTTGCAGCTCGCCGAGTCGCACCAACAACAGGAGAAGGGGATTCGCGACGAGATTCGGGATGCCCAAGCCGAGCTGGATCACGCAGAGCAAGCGGTTGAAGAATGGGCTTCGCAGTGGAGCAAGGACATGGAGCTTCTGGGGCTGTCTCGCGAGGCATTGCCCGAGCAAGCGCGGATCGTCCTGGATCAGATCGACGAGCTGAGCGAGAAGACGAAGATTTGCAACGATTATCGAAAGCGGATTCAGGGGATCGAGCGCGATGCACATGCCTTCGTCGAAGAAGTCAAGGGTATCGCTTTCGACTTGCAGATCATTCTGAATGATACTTCGGTGCATTCATGTGTTATGAACATCAAAGACAAGCTCGCGTCGGCTATTCGTCATCGAGTCAGCCGAGAATCGACGGAGGAGCAAATCCGCCAAGACCGAATTACTCTTTTAGCGATCGAGAGTGAGTTGTCGGAGTTGGAGCATGAGCTGAACGCAATGATTTGTATGGCGGGTTGCGATCAGGAGGATGAGTTGATTCATGCGGGAGAACGATCTCGGCTGCGAAAGACGTGTCAGCAGCAAGCGAACCAGCTTCGGACCCAGTTGGCCGGGATGGCTCAAGGAGAGACCTTGGAATCTCTGGTCGAACGCGCTAGCGCCACCATTGCGGCGGATTTGGAGATCGAGTTGATCGAACTTCGGGATCAGATAGCACGGATGCAAGGGGAACGGGATGAGGTCATCCGAGAAGGGGAACGACTTCGCAATGAGATTGCAGGACTGGATCACCAAGGGCTTGCGGGCGATCTAGCGACGCAAGCATCGGGAATTGCTGCATCCATCGAATCGCAATTCGAGGAACTTGCCGTGCTGCGCTGGACAGCTGGCGTCCTGGCGGAAGGGATCGAGCGGTTTCGCCAGAAGAACCAGGGGCCGCTCCTGGTTGCAGCCAGTGAAGCGTTTCATCATATGACGCTAGGCCGTTACGAAGGTCTGCGAGTCGACGTCGATGCGCAAGGAATACCCATCCTGGTCGGGATTCGCTCGGGGGGTGCGAATGACTCGGTCGCGGTTGGACAAATGAGCGACGGGACGCGCGATCAGTTGTATCTGTCGCTCCGCATTGCAGCGATTCAGGATTGGAATCGACGGCATGAACCGATGCCTTTCATCGTTGATGACATCTTGGTTCATTTTGATGACGATCGATCGCGAGCGACCCTTCAGCAGCTGGCGGCCATGTCGGATCGGACGCAAGTCCTCTTCTTCACGCATCACCAGCATTTGATCGAACTGGCCAACCAAGCCGTGGAGCCCGGCAAACTGTTTGTCCATCGACTGTAGTCGCTTACCAAAAATCTGCCTCGTCAGCAGAATTTCTGCGTTCGTTTTGGCTCCGGATTTTTGGTGGATTTATTCCCTCGGCGAAGTGTTTGAGTGGCTTGCAAGTCAAACACTGCGAGCGGGAGTGGTCAGGCTTCAATCCAAGAGAAATGCTACACATGCACTTTCCTGATTGGATCGTCGACCAACGATCATGAGTCCTGACATCGCGCCGCCATCTCCCATTTTAAACACGAGCAATTCGACGGTGTTAGGATCGTCAAAGGCTTCTTCAAGTGCTGACCGCGCTGCTTGAGGGTCCGGTGCACCATCCAGCATGGTTTCTGCATTCATGCGGGTCTGAGGATCTTCCAGAGAGTTCAACTCTTCAAGAATCGATGATGCTTTCCTGGGCCGTCGGTAAACCAATTTCCATTCACCGATCCAGGCCTTTGGGCCGAACTTCTGCCACGTCTCACCACAAAAATGCTGATACCACTTCAGTGCATGTTGCTCCAATATGGGGGACTCCGTTGTGGTTGGCTCATCCGACAGGCGTTCATAAAATACGGCGGTCCCGAAAGCGGCCTGGCTGGGAACTCCAAAGGCATCTTCTAGTACTGCAATCCACTTTGGCTTGTCGTCCATTGAAGCGTTATTCTCTGTCATGGTTCGTTTCAGGGTAGAAGCTTGAAAGCGTCAGCGTTCCTTTCGAATCTTGGATCAAGCCAATAAAGACCAGCAAAATCATACGACTTGCACTGATCAATGCCCATCATGCAATCTCGTAGCGATTGCGTTGATCGGCAAAAGTTGCTCGAGGTTATCCCCCTGCCAAAAAAGCTGCGCATGTTATCTCGAAGCAATGATTGACCTCGGTCTCCTCCGTTTGACAAACATCAAGAGGGTCACGACGGTTGGAACGCCCCCCCGAACCCAACAGCGCAAAGGCTGTTGGGGGCGAGGGGAGTTGGTACGTATCGGCCTCCCCGACCGAGAAGGGTCTAAAGGAGAATGCTGGAGCAGATGCATTGACGGTATTTTCGGAAGGGAATTTAAATGAAATTCCCGTGTTTTGCCTATTTTGTCGCTGCACCCGGTTGCTCTAGGATCATCGGAGTCATCATCTGTGGGTCCACGGCAGGTACCGTTTCCATCGGAATGGCATCGGTTCCCATCATCCCCTGTTCGATGCAAGGAGCGCAGTAGGCACCACCCATACCACCTGCACGCGATGGGAATCCGTAGACTTCGGAAGTGATGGGACCTGGATCGATCCAGAGATTCTCTGAATCGACTCGAATCGTTCCCAAGTCTTGATCCAGGTTGCGGCGTTGGGCTTCGTACAGAACCCAAACGTTGAGGAAGTTATTCTGTGCCGTCAGCAAGTCGCTCAAGGCCGAGACGCTATCGCGAGCGGCGGTGGGACCGGAGGCTTGATTTTGACTTTCGCGAATCAAACGCAAGTCTTCGTTGATCGTGATCTGTTGGGCTGCGATGCGGACCGCGTATCGCTGCAGTTCAAAGTTGTACTGATTGTACCGCAACGTGCGGAGTTCGGCTCGAAGGGTCTGCCACACTTGGTCTTCGAAACGATAGTAGTTGCGTTTGGCTTGTTGGAAGTCGATCAGAACGGATCGATAGTTGTTCCGTTCTTGCAATCTCGTCAGGGGTGAATCCCATTGGAAGCCTGCTCGCAGTCGGCCTCGGTTCCTCGAGAATGTGAAGGGATTGCTTCCGAGCTCGGGTGGTGTCGTGTTGACGATTTCGCCAGCAAAAACCAGGTCCAAAGAACTTTCGAGACTATCCGCGACGAATTCAATCGAACGCCAAGTATCGACCAGCGAAGCGCGGGCATTCATCCAGTCTAACCGGTTAACTCGAGCGATCTCGACCGCTTCTTCGGGGAGCAGATCTACTTCGGGCAGCGTCACACTTTCGATGCGTGCCCGGGCTTGAACCACCTGGAGCGCGAGGACATCCTCTGCGTATTCAGCCAACATGGCTTGGCTCGGAAGAATGACCTTATCTCGGAGATCCAAAAACTGTTTCTTTCCATCTCCTTGCTGGGACTCCGAGAGAATCTTCTGGGCATCCGCTTGAAGCTGCTCAATCCGTTCCTTGCGACCTCGGAACCGATCTTCGAGCTTCGTCAACTCTTCATTCAGAGTATTCGGGAGTTGGTCCATGCCCGCGGAATCGAGCAACGCAACATCCAACGTATCGGTCGGAAGCAGCGTGCAAATCATCCCCTTTTCTTCTTCATAAATTTGACGCAGTCGTTGCAGCTCGCGCTCGCGACGTGGTAGCCCAGACTTGAGCCTTTCGAGATCCGCACGAATGTCATTGATGTCTTTGCCAAGAATCGTCTCGCCAAGGTTCCCGAGTTGCCCTAAATCCGAGTTGATCCTGGCGACGGCTTCCTGGGACTCCTGATTCCACTCGAGCGAACGCGTCTTCAACCCTGTTGCTGGATCAGGTTGAACAGGGCTTAGTTCCAACAAGCGAAAGTTTCGGGCACCGATACGCTCACGGAGATCGGCTACTTGATTGCGACGATCCTTGAGTTCGGGGCTGATCAAGTCGAATTGGTCGAGGATGGGATCTTTGATTTCAAGGCATATATACGGAGGTAATCCCAAAACCGTGACTTTGAAGTTATCCAGCGTCTGCTCCAGATTGAACTTCTGTTGTAGCAGTGCCGCTTGCGCGCCGATCAAGGCCTGTCTGGCTTGCGCAACTTGAAGTTGTTGACTTGGGATAGTGTCTTGTGTTGCCGGAATGATGGTTAGCTGTTCTCGAAGCGTGTCTTCGAATCGAGCAAGATTCTCGCGGAGCCGCACCACGTTCTCTTCGGAGTTGCGAAGTTGCACAAGGGTTTGAACCAAACCCAGGAAGCCTCCGACACCACCAACTCCACCACCCGCTGCGAAACCGCCCCCGGCTCCAGCAGCACCTCCGCCACCTGCCCCTACGCCGCCGCCGCCTCCACCGCCAAGCGTAGTACCAACGGCGCCGAAGCCACCGCCCAAGCCTGTAAAGTTCTGCAACCCGGCACCCCCTAACAAGCCACCTCGACGTGAAGCCCCGGGCTCTGCTTGACGCCCCACCGTAACCGTGGTGTAGAAACCTGTGCGGTAGCGTTCGAAAGCTCTCACGTTGTACAAAAGCGTGCGTTCGGCCAAAGTCAACGTCTCGAGCACGACATCCCGACCCGCATTGCGAAGCAACGGCTGTATAAAAGCGAAGTCAACGATGGAATTCGCGCTTTGGTTGCTCGGCCCCGCCAGGGTCCAAGTGATATTGTTGGCCATACCGACGATCAAATCACCACCCGTGGTAAACGAGCGGCGAAACCCGATGCCTCGACCTCCAGGACCTCCGGCCCTACCAGTAGTTATTCCTCCACCAGCCGTAAAAAGGTTGGACGATATTGTTGATGGGCCACGCAAGTTACCATTGGCAGTATAGAAACTTGAGTAACCTCCAAACAGTTGATTACTGAATCGGAACCGCTCGGAGCTGACGTCGAGCGCGGAGAGATACAGAGTTTCAATCTCGGCTTGGTAGTTCGGATTGTGCAAAGTGGCCAGTCGCACTGCTGTATCGGAGTCGAGTACGAGAACACCACGTTCATCGAGGGGTAGATACTGCCACCATACTGGATTCTCCGCTGTATTCGTTTTTCCGTTCACATCCCAAAGCGGATAGTGTTTCTTGCCATTTAGGACGCGCATGTATTGCGCCGCGACCCCGTCGTCTTCGGGCATCGGAGGCCGGTCCGGGTTAAACGGATCGAACATACGCGACGCAGGGTCGATTTGGATCGAGCGGATGGCCGGCATCCCGGAATCCTGGATCTTCTCTCCAATCAGATCCGCGACCTCTTGGTCAGCTCGCGTGCGATAGTGGGCGCGATTGCAACCGGTATTCACGACCGTCAGAAGCGGGGCCGTTGCCGCCACCAGGCAACCGCTCCGGATCAACTCGCGAATCCAGGATTTCGAAGGAGGATACAATTTCATCGTGATGGGTCCTACAGCGAGGGACAATCGACTCCTCCGTTGTTTCGGTCATTACCGATCCCACCGTTGATTCCCGATCTACCGGCCCTACATCAACTGCCGGATGCGCGCAACTTACCAAAGTTGCCAAGAACGCCTAAAGTATGGCTAGCAAACTTGTTTCAATTGCTCCTTTCGGTATCGAGCGGCTATAACTTCGGCATTGCGTCGCCGGCCTGACGTGCCGACGCGACTCTTCGTCATTTACAGGGTATTTCACGGGTCATGTTAAAGACTGCATGCGTTCTGAGCTTGGCGTTTTGGCTGTCCCTGGCTGCGCAGCAAGGCTTCGCGGTCGCACCTCCTTCGATCACGGATCGAAGTTGGCAGGATGTCTCCGGCCAACCCGTCACTTGGGGGGCTACTTCCCGGTTACGTGTGTGGTGCTTTTTGGGATGCGAATGTCCTGTGGCTCGTCTTTATGCCCTTCGACTCCAAGAAATGGCCGACGCATTGAATGCGGATCCGGCAAGCAAGGACGCCGTGCAATGGGTTGGGGTTATCAGTAATTCCCACGACTCGATCGAAGACATTCAACACTTTTCAGAAGAGCTTGGTATCCGGTTTCCGCTCATCAAGGATTCGGATCAATCGATTGCGAAGGAGTGGCAGGCGACCCGGACGGCAGAAGTTGTCGTCATCGATCGACAAGGCACCATTCGGTATCGAGGCCGGATCGACGATCAGTATGCTCCTGGAGTCAAACGCTCGAAGTCGCTCCGCTC
>JALOQW010000233.1 GCA_025459275.1 Pirellula sp. | reverse complement strand
TTTATAGATTGAGGCTGGTAAGCGTTTGATATAGCCTTGATGCGAGATGGTAACGACCATGGTTTCCTCGGTAATGAGGTCTTCCATGTTGTAGTTACCCAACTCTTCGTCGGTAATTTCGGTGACTCGATCGTTTCCGTAGCGCTTGGCGATTTCGACGAGATCTTCACGAATAATCGCATAGATATTCGCTGGATCACCGAGGATGCGTCGGTACTCTTCGATTTCGTTGAGGATCTCAGCGTGTTCGTTGGCCAACTTCTCTTGCTCGAGGCCAGCCAATTGCCCGAGCGTCATTTTCAAGATCGAGTCGGTTTGAACACTGGTCAGACGGTAGTTATCCGCAATACCTCGTTCGAGTTGGAAGTCAGCGTATCCTTTTTCGCCGAGGGCGCGTTCCATCATGGAGGCAGGGCATTCTACCCCCATGAGTTTCTCTTTAGCTTCGGCTTGTGTGCGACTCGAGCGGATGATAGCGATGATGTGATCGATGTCCGCCAAGGCCAACAGTAGGCCTTCGATGACGTGTTTGCGTTTGCGGGCTGCTCCGAGGAGATGTTGGGTTCTCCGTCGAATGACCGTTACCCGGTGTCGGATGAATTCTTGGAGCAGTTCCTTGATGTTGAGTTCTCGCGGCTTCCCGTCGACCAAGGCCAGGAGAATGATCGAGAACGATTCCTGCAGAGGAGAGAACTGGTAGAGTTGATTGAGGACGACGTGTGGGTCGGAGTTCTGCTTGATCTCGATGACCAAGCGAACCGGCTCTTTCAGATCGCTTTCATCGCGAATCCCGGAAATGCCTTTGATCTTTTCGCTGCGAACCAGATCTGCAATTCTCTCGACGACGCGATCTCGGGCTTGCTGGAACGGGATATCCCGGACCACGAGCCGTGACTTACGCCCATCTTCTTCGACGTCAACGTGGGCACGAACCACGATGGTTGAGCGCCCGGTTGCATAGGCTTGTCGGATTCCATAGCGGCCACAGATCATGCCACCGGTTGGAAAATCTGGGCCGGGGATGATCTCGCAAATCTCAGGAATCGAAACTTCTGGGTCATCAATGACCTTGATCAGAGCGTTGCAGACTTCGCGCAGGTTATGGGGAGGGATGCTGGTCGCCATTCCAACGGCGATTCCCTGAGCTCCATTAACGAGCAAATTGGGGAACTTCGATGGCAAGACCACCGGTTCGGTGCGTCGCTCGTCGTACGTGGGAATAAAGTCGACCGTATCGAGCTTTAGGTCCTCCAGCATCATGGCAGCCGGAGGAGCGAGCCTGGCCTCGGTGTATCGCACGGCTGCAGCGGGGAGGCCTGCGATGGAACCGAAGTTCCCCTGTTTGTCGATCAGCACGTGTCGCATGTTCCATTCTTGGGCCATGCGGACCAGAGTCGGATATATGATGGCTTCGCCGTGTGGGTGGTAGTTGCCCGAGGTGTCACCGGCAATCTTGGCGCATTTGACGCGACCAGCTCCAGGCGTCAAATTGAGGTCGTTCATCGCAACCAAGATGCGTCGTTGACTCGGCTTGAGTCCGTCTCGAACGTCCGGCAATGCACGACTCACGATAACGCTCATAGCGTACGTCAAATAGCTGTCGCGCAGCTCGTCTTCGATCGGTTCCTCGATCATTCGTTCACCGCGGCCCCCCTCATCATCCGCGGGTGGAACGCTGGCTTGATCATTGGGATCAAAGTCGTCGGTGGGAGGCTCGTTAGACACGGACGCTCGTTACTCTGTGGAGGGAACGGGGCAATCAAAAAAGGCTGCTTCGTGCAGGGCCAAAGTATAGCAAACCCCCCTTTCTTCACAATTGGTGGATCCGTAGCGAGGGGAGCGACAGGGATTCGGGTAACCTGTAAAATCCCGCAGAAATCACGTCATGGTCTTTGGTTGGACCGCTCGAATCAGGGAAGTTATCGATGAGGATCATGTTGGTCCATGCTCCGGCCCCGATTGCTCGCGAACTCCATGTCCGAGGGCATGGGGTCCTGGTCTGCAACGCCACGCAGCGATCGATGCCTGACACCGCTCGGGAAGCCCCAGAATCATCGCCCGTACCTTCGGTCCATTTTGCCGGGGATCGCAAGTTGAGTTGGAATGCGATCCGAAGTGTCGCATCACAGGTTCGACGCTACCGCCCGGATATTTTGCATGCGTTTACGCCGGCGTCGCTTGCGTGGTGCGTGTTGGGAACTTCGGCCCTGCGTCGCCGCCCCAATTTGATTTCGTTCAGGGGAATTCCCCGTCTGTTGAGGCATTCTGATCCATCGGAGTGGATCAGTTATTTGTCGCCCCGCGTGCGCATGCATGCGTGCGAGTCGCATGCCGTGATGCAGTCCATGATGCGCAGTGGAATTGCTGCGGATAGACTCCGCGTGACCTACAACACGGCTTGGGAATTCGATCTGAGTGAGTCCGCAGAGTATTGGCGAAGTCTATGGAGTTGCTCTCCTGGAGATGTCGTTGTCGGCACGGTCGCTCATGTTCGCCCGATCAAAGGCATCGACCTTTTGGTTCGAGCCATGCTCGAAATGACGGATGTTCCAAACTGGAAGCTTGTTATCGTGGGCAAGGTGGATGACGGGCTTGTAACGGCCTTGACTCAATCTCCGTCTCTACAGGGACGAGTGATGTTGACTGGCCATTTGGACCAGGCCCCGTCAGCGATGCAAGCCTTCGATTTGTTCGTCATGCCCTCACGGAGCGAAGGCCTTTGCCGGGCATTGATCGAAGCCATGACGATTGGCGTGTGCCCTATCGTAAGTTCGGCGGGTGGAATGAAGGAGCTGGTCCGCCACGAACGCGATGGCCTGGTGTTTCCGATCGATGATTTTATGGCATTGTCGCTGGCGATACGTCGACTGATTGGTGATCATGAGCAGCGGCGATGCTTCGGCCGATCTGCGCGCGAACATGTCCAAGCATTGTGTACACCCAAGGTCGTCGTCGATCAGCTGGAGGAAATGTACGCCTGCGTGATGAAAAAGGATTGGGATGACGAATTCGATTGAATCTTTCAGACCTTGCGCGCAAACATGGGTTAAAATAACTGATGAGCGGTTGTTAACAGCGAGCCCTTTGGTCTCGCTGTTACCGAAGCGTTATTAGGAGGCTTCATGCATCAGGAGATTGCCCAGTTTCTTCGGTTTCTCGACGTCGAGAAGAACGCGTCGGATTTGACGATCAAGTCCTACCGTGAGGATTTAATGGACATGGCGGACCTACTGTCTGAAGGGGGGACTCGCAAAGTCGTCCCCTCGGACGTCCAGCCAAATCAGTTGCGTCAGTACGTTACGGCGTTGCACGACGCCGGTTATGCGAAATCGAGCATTGCTCGCAAACTGGCTTCTTTGCGGAGCTTTTTTCGCTTTGCTCAACGTCAAGGGATGGTGGAGAGCAATCCGGCGAAACCGCTGCGCAATCCTCGTGGTGGTCGAAAGCTACCTCATTTCCTCTCTGGGGACGAGATTCGGAGTCTCTTGCAGGCACCTGACAAAACAACGGAGATGGGGCTTCGAGACACGGCGATCCTCGAAGTGACGTACAGTGCAGGGCTTCGCGTTAGCGAATTGGTCGGCATGAACGATACGGATATCGATATGGATCAAGGGGTGGTTCGAGTCCGTGGAAAAGGTCGGAAGGAGAGGTTGGGAGCTTTAGGAAGATACGCAATCCAGGCCCTCGAAGCGTATTTTCGAGCGCGTCGACCCGTTGCATCGGGGACTCGAGGGAGTCCGACGTTTCGCAACAAATTCGGTGGCCGATTGACGACGCGCAGCGTAGCGAGAATGTTGGAGAAGTACATTTTGCAATGCGGGCTTGATACCCGAATTACTCCCCACACCCTGCGACATAGCTTTGCAACTCACCTGCTGGACGGAGGTGCCGATATCCGAAGCGTGCAAGAACTGCTGGGGCACAAGAGTCTGGTAACTACGCAGATTTACACGCACGTCAGCACGGCCTCGATCCAAGCCGCTTATGGAAAAGCCCATCCGCGGGCCCAGCCCGCCGGTAAAGTTTCAAAGCCAATGGCGGGCACGTCCCAAACGCCAAAGGCCCGTGCGGCTAGCGCGCCGCGTCCGTTTAAAGATTCGGGAAAAAGTAGGTCGAGCGATCGGTGAGAACAGCGTTTGTTGCGATGCCAAAACGCCCGGGTTAGTTACAATAGGGGCGGTTCGGTCGCCCAAACAATCCAGTCAACGGGGTTTCGCACAACTTCACCATGATGGTTCGTTCCAAGCTTTCGCCAAAATCGACATCTGCTGCAGCTTCTGCTAAGAAAGCGATTCCAGCCTCATTGAGCCTGGACGATTTTGATCCACGCAATCCTGCCACCTTGGGCAAGCCGGCCCTGAAGCCAACTTGGGCTCGTATTCGGTTGGCAGTGCTCTTATCGATCCTCATCCCGTTGGCGGTTTTCGGCTACTACCACAATCGCAGGACAACAGCCCAGTCGAAGATCGCGAAAGCGCTTGAAAACTGGGATAACGGAGCGGCCATTCGAGAGATCAAGGCATTGGAAAAAGGGACGGGCTTGACCGCAGAATCAGCGTTTCTGCGCAGCCGCGCGTATCGCCACCTTGGAGACGACATCGCATTTGCTCAGTTTTCGGAATTGGCGAGGCAACTCGGGTATTCGGAAGAAAAAGTAAAGAATGAACGCCTGTTGCGAGATTTGCACCTCGGCCTTGTCGATGACACCGAAGGAGCGTTGGCTCGCGCCATGGCTGCTCCAGGAGCAGAACTTGAGGAGATTGGGCCGGCCGTCGTTTATGGCTTGCTGAGCAAGCTCAGCTTCCCAGAAGTCAACCAGTTCCTTGAATTCTGGAGCGAGCAAAACCCCGACTCCCCGTGGGTTCCGTTTTTCCGAGGGATGATGTCCATGGCAGGTAGGGACACGGTGTCTGCGATCCAGTCGTTTGAAAGCTGTGCCCTCTCCCATCCTGACTTTGTACCTGTCTATGGGCAAATGGGAGCCGCATATCTCAAAGCCCGCGACTATGAGAAGGTGCTTCCTCCTATCCAGCGTTATCTCAGAAGTGTTCCTGAAGATCTGGACGCGTATTCGGTTCAGGCCGGCGCACTCGTCAATCTCGATCGAGGCGATGAAGTGATCGAGTTATTGAATCCGCTGGTTGAAACCGGAAAAGCAACCGTCGATATGAAGACAACTCTCGCCCGAGTGTACTCGGCAAGAGAGGAATGGGCGAAGGTTGTCGAAATACTGAGTTCTGTCGCCAGCCTGTGGCCCGAAGACGTGCGAACTGCGAATCTCTTGAGCCAAGCTCATCAAGCGCTTGGAAACGAAGAGGATGCGGCTCGTTTCGCAAAGATTGCCCAGGAAGGGCAACCGGATTTGCAATCGGTTGACCAACGTGTATCACGTATTTTAAGCGGGGTCGATCGAACGGTCGAAAAGCACTATGAACTGGGACACATCCTGCTTCATAAGCAGTCGCGCGAAGAAGGGTTGCAATGGCTAAGTTCTGCGTTGGCAATCGATGCAACTTACTTGCCAGCACACGAAGACCTGGTGATGTATTTCAACCGCACGAATCGCCCGGAACTTGCGGCTCGCCATCAGCGCTACATCAATCTTCGGCGAGGATCGCAATGAATCTGCTTGAAAGAGCCTTGGTCAATCGACTGGCTCGACAACAATGCAGGTTATGGCTCTGGATATCGGTCGTTCTTGTGATGCTCGTTGTAGGATGCAATCCAGAACGTAAGGAAGCCCCTTCAAAGCCATCGGAGAGCTTCGACTCGGTCACATCGTCGGGCATTCGCGTGAAGTCCATATCGGGAGCACTCCAAGGAGCCGTCTATCGAAACGGCAACGAGTATGAGCAATTCTCTCTGCCTGAGACAACCGGCGGCGGGATTGCAATCATCGATATGGACCGGGATGGCCGCAGCGATGCTTTATGCGCAGGCGGCGGGTATCCTGTGGTATCAGAGCGAGCGATGAAGGGTTATCCGGGAACCCTGATGCGAGGTCTTGAACGCATGCAATTCGTCTCCTGCGGAGCGGCTGCATATGTCGACATGAGCGAACACTACAGCAGTGCATTGGCAATTGCAGATTACGACTCCGACGGGTATTCCGATATCCTGGTCACAGGCTATTCCGGCTTGCAATTGTTCCGAAATCAAGGTGACGGAACCTTCGAGAAGATCTCTTGCGAACACGTTGGTTTGCAGGATTCCCTTTGGAGCGCGTCGGCCGCTTGGCTGGATGCCGATAATGATGGGACCCTTGATTTGTACGTCGCCCATTATGCGAACTGGAGTTTCGACAACGACCCGAAATGTCAGGCGCCGAAGGCACCGGGAAGCACTGAACAGGCAGCCGATTATTGCGGTCCGCGTCAATACCAAGGTTTGCCCGACCGTTTCTATGCGAGTCAAGGGGACGGATCGTTCCGGGATGTGACGGAAGAGTCTGGGATCCAGGACGAACTGCGAGGATTGGGGGTGCTTGCAGCGGATCTGGATGGCGATCTCGACGTCGATTTGTACGTGGCCAACGACGTCGATCCTAACTTGCTTTACCGTAACGAAGGTGCCTTTCGTTTTGTTGAAATCGCACGTCGAGCAGGCGTGGCGAGCAATGACGCTGGCATACCTGAAGGAAGCATGGGGATCGCTGTAGGGGATTTCAATGGAGACACCCGCTTCGATTTGTGGGTCACGAATTATCAGAACGAGGTCGGGGCGCTCTATCGCAACACTGGCAATTTGACGTTTACATACGCCTCCCATTCCGCACGAATCCCCGCAACGGACGAATCGGCAGTGGGTTGGGGGACCGCGTTCGTAGATTTGGATCTCGATGGTCGAGAAGATCTCGCTGTAGTGAACGGACACATCGAACTCTACCCAAATGGTTCTACATTCCAGCAGCGGCCTCAGATTTTACAGAATGTTGACAACAAGTTCTTTCGACTCGTGCCTCGCGATTCGAGCGAATTTCTTTCCACTCCTGAATCCTTCCGGTCCTTGGCACTTGTAGACCTGGATGATGATGGGCGCATGGACTTTGTTGTGAATCGAATGAATGCGGACGCTCTCTGCGTACGCAACGAAACG
>JALOQW010000232.1 GCA_025459275.1 Pirellula sp. | reverse complement strand
TACCGCCACTCGGCAGGTACTTGGGACGGTGCATTACCTCGCCCCTGAGCAACTCGAGTCCCCGGACGAAGTCGATCATCGCATCGATATTTATGCCATCGGTGTCATGCTTTATGAGTTGCTCACCGGAAAGCTGCCTGTCGGAAACTTTGAGCCACCCAGCCACATCAACCCTGCCGTCGATCCTCAAATAGACGACATTATCTTGAAGGCCTTGCAACGGCGTCCGACTTCCCGATTTCAATCGGTTGATGAGCTCAAGTCGGCGATCCTGGGGGCGTCAGCCTCTCCCGCTTCACGATCGGATTCCGCTCCGGCCATCGGAGCCGCAACTGCGACCGGTCCGAAAGCCATCAACGTTCCGTTTCATTGTGAAGCCATGCAAGGTTTCTCCGTGGTGCACGGATCGATGCAAGTTCATGCCGAAGGAATCCGTATCGAGTATCGCAGTCAAGACTCGATCTTCGGTGGTTGGCGATCACGACTAAAGACGATCGATGCCCCATGGGATCGTTTGACGCGCGTCGAATATCGCCCCGGCATTCTCAATGGCACGATGCACTTAATGGGCGACTCCTTCGGTTTGTTCGCCAACTTTCCAACCAACGAATCGGGAAGTATCGCACTCAAAGTCAAGCATCAATACGCGTCGTTGGCAGAGTCAGCCATGCAACGGATCCAGCTTCTTCGGCCTCACCTGGCTGCCAGCGCCGAACGGCAACGCTCTACTCGAATTCATGCCAACCTCTCCATCGCTGTCACATTGGTACTATTCTCCATCTTGAACGCAGGCATTCTTGCGGTTGCACAGACAGCCTTAGCGACTTCGGATCTGGTGACCGTTTGGAAAGCGATGGGAGCCGTGGCTTTGTCGGTGTGCATCGGCCCTGTCTTGGTCACGCAACTGGTCTGCGGCCTCCTGTACCTGACAACCGGTGCGATCCGCGTGGCACAGCTCGGAGCCTTCGTCTCGATGCTCCCGTTAACTCCCCTCGTCGTCGTTTCGTTCCCCTTCGGTGCTTGGGTGCGGCATCTTCTCGGAGCAACCTCAAACGATGTGTCTACGTACCGTGCAGCTGCGGCAAAACCTGGATGGGGACTGACGACGACCATCTTTCAGATCGAGTCCCGGCATGCGCGATGGGTTGCTACACTCGAGACGATCCTGGAGGTCGCGTTGCTGATCGGGTTCGGAGTTTGGGTGCTGGGTTACTACCCTCATACCCAACGGTTCCGAATCGTGGGAGACACCAGCGTGCTCGCAACCCAGTCCTTCATTGCCGCCAGGTTGGATGACATCCCTCCCGAACAAATCACGATCGACGATTCGCAACGCCTATCCATCCGCTGCTGGCGAAATCAAAAGGCCAGCATCCTGGAGCGATTGGCGATCACGGAAACGCCAACCCTTGTGATCCTGAGCACAGAATCTGGGCCAGACGACGAAACGGGACCAGAAGACACTCAGCCTCCATCGTCCAAGGATTTAACAATTGTTGGATTCGTACCAGCCGTTGAAGGGTCATGGCCAGCGCAGGTCGTTCGACGCGAGACGAATGCGGGCTTGGAGCTTGAAGCCAGCCAAGAGGTTTCTTTGCCATCGGACTGGATCGCCTCGGTCGAAAGCAAACGGAGTCGAGAGCTGGTGATCACTTGGAGCCGAGAGGGAGGCAACCAAATGCGGTCTCTTATGAATGATCGATCCACCAAACCGATCTTCGCCCTGAAGGTGGATGGCTGGCTCGAAGCTGTCGCTGCCGATGCCGCCATTGAAGACAAACGGGTTCGATTCAACTGGCTCTCCGATACCAAACGTTCAACCGCCAGCGTTCAAGCTGCGCTACGTGGACCCTCGGCGCCCGTTCACTTCGATCCACTCAACTAACCAGCGATCTCGGGATGCACTTCAAGAACCGCCTTGGCGATCTTGCCCGAATGCATGGTCTCGAAGGCATCGTGCCAAGCTTCAATACCCCATGTGCCTCCAACAATGGTCGATACGTCAATCGCGCGGCTTGCTAGCAGCAACAAAACTCGCTCCCAAATGGCCCACGTGTGAGAAAAACTTCCTTGCAGGGTGATGTTCTTCTGAACCAAGGGGTCGATCGAGAATCCTAAAGGATCCCGTCCCCAACCGACTTTGCTGATCCATCCTGCTGGCCGAACCACATCCATGGCTGTCTTCAAGGTTGCAGAAACCCCTGCCGCATCGATTACCCCTTCACAACCCAGTCCATCCCGCTCGGTTGCCCAGGCTTTGAGTTGTTCGTTGAACAAAGGGGTGCACCCGAGTTTCCTCGCTAGCTCCAATCGGACTTGATCCTGCGGGAGGCCGACCACAGCCACCTCAGCACCTCGAAGTCTTGCGATAGCACCACACAGCAAACCGATCGGTCCAGGTCCCAGTACCGCCACGCGATCACCGGGCAGGATCGATACGTTCGTGACTACGGCACTGAAGGCGACGCAACATGGTTCGGTCAAGGCTGCCAATCGAAGAGGAAGTTGGTCCGGGACACGATGAAGACAGCGCGCCGGCACCTTCACAAAGCGCGTCATGGCTCCGTCCGTTCCATAACCAAAACCTTTTCGGTTGGGATCCAGGTTGTAGCGGCCGATACGTGTCATCGGCGACTGCGGATCGATAATTGCAGCGGTTTCGCTACAGACTCGGTCCCCTTCTCGAAACTCTTTGACACGAGCACCCGTGCGAACAATCCGACCCGCGAACTCATGCCCCAACGTCACCGGATAATTCACAGGCCAACTGTGAACACCAGCCCACTGATGAAGATCACTGCCGCAGACTCCAACGGCGGCGACTTGCATCAAGCAGTCCTCATCGCCGATCTCGGGAATCGGTACCTCTCGCAATTCGACGGACATCGGCGATGACGAAAAATTGACGACGGCAGGCTGAGTGGACATGCTAATTTTCGAAAAATGATTAGGGGCATAAAGCCGAAGATTGTAATCTTGAATCGATCGGAGGTGGTTCCCTCGCAATACGATTACTTCAAGGTCGTCAGATACTCGATCAAGTCCAAGAACTCGGTCGGTGCGACGGTGACCCCAAGGTTCTCCGGCATGCTGCTCTGAAGAGCCTGCTTCCGTTCCGCGATATCATCCGCCTTGTTCAAGGTTCGCGACTTGCCCTCAGGCAGCGAGAGTACCAGCTCTTCATCGGTTTCCTTGGCAACAAAGCCGATCAGGACTTCGTCGTCGTTGGTTCGAACTTGTTCGCTGATGTACTTTTGATCCATTTTGGCGCTCGGTTCTACGATCGACTCGATCAAGTCACGGCGGTTCAATCGGACAGCGACTTGGGTCAGCTCAGGACCAAACTGGTAGCCTTTGTCACCGACCTTATGGCAGTTTGCACAGACGCGTGCGAACACTTGCTGACCATTCTTTGCATTGCCTTTCAAGGCCTCCAGGGCCGCGTAGGCGTTGTTGCGGGCGACTTGCATGCGGGTCTCGGCTGGTTGCACGAGCAACTGAATGTGTTTCTCGGCTGCGATTCCAGGGCCGTTGGATGCGAGATAGCGATCGACCGCCTCCAGACCTTTTGCACTCTTCTGTGCTAGCGCACCCGACTTGTACAGTGGTTCCCAGGTCGACTGCGTGGCTGCGATGGCATGTTCGGTGACATACTCGAGCCAAGGATCCATCGGGCTTTCGGCAACCTTCAAGATGGCGTCGACGCCGGCTTCATTCTGGAAGAAGCTGAGGGCTCGGGCTGCCTCCGCACGTACTCGTGGATGAAGATCCGAGGCCGCGTTCACCAGGAGTTCCTGAGCATTGGGAATGAAACGGCTGAGATTGCTAACGGCGTGGACGGCTGCCGCTCGAGCCCGTGGCTCCTTCGATTGGAGAATTCGTTCTGTCAGCTTTGCATCGAACCGGCGATGATTCTGCAAAACCCACATGGCTTCACAAAGTAGTCGATCCTTTTCTGGATGGTTGTCGGCGATTGTTGGCAACCATGCGTTGATGGCTGCGACCACCTTAGCGGTGTCTCGGTCGGACAATTCGCGTCGGACCCGAGCGCGCGTTCTCGGCTCAAACTCGAGCAACTGATCGAGCAACTCCCGTTCGGTCTTTCCAAACTGAGTAGCCGGGGTCAGCAACGGGCGGTTCTTGTGGACGAGCCGGTAGATGCGACCTCGCACATGATCCCGATTCGGATCGCGCTGCGAATACTGCATATGGCCGATCAACGCGTTGCACCAATCGCCAAACCAAAGTGCTCCGTCGGGACCAATCTGCGGATCGGCAGGTCGGAAGTTCTTGTCGGTGGAACGGATCAGATCGTCGGGAGTTCCATCCGCTCGCATGATGCGCGTTCCTGCGAATCCAGCGCCGTCGTCGTTCATGGTGAAACGTGGCAGGCCATTCATGTTGATCACACAAGCGTAAGTCAATTGTCCTTGCATGGCGTCAGGGAAGTGACGGGAGTAGATCAATTCGTTACCCAAGGCGGGTCGCATGCCTTGATTGTCAAAGATGGGGTTCAAGCCACGGCGAGGACCGATCTGATTTCCGGACAGAGCGGTCGCCCAATGTTGTTGTGCATTGGTGCCGTCACCGACGATGCCTTGTCCCCACGGCTCGAACATCATGCACCAAGGATTGCCGTATCCCGGCGTGGTGAAGCGGGATATTTCAAACGTCTTCGGATCGAAGACGTAACTGCCAGCGGCTCCCGACCAGCGCTTGGGTCCCCAAGGCGTTTCCAGGGTAGTGCTCATCGCTACTCCTTCGAGCATATGCAGCAGTCCGCCATGCGAAAACTCGAAGGCACCGATGGTGTGGTGCGTATCATCGGTCCCCCAGCCATCCATGTACTCGACGACTTGGTCGGCGCGATCGTCGCCATCGTTATCCTTGAGCCAAATCAATCGAGGTTGATCAACGACCAAGACACCGCCATTGAAAAACTCAAAACCGGTGGGGCAATGGAGTTTGTTATAGAAGACCGTGGACTTGTCCGCTTTGCCATCGCGGTCGGTGTCCTCAAGGATTACAAGCTTGTCGTCAGGCCGTCCATCCCCCGGCCGCCATTGAGGATACGTAGGCATGCACGCCACCCACAGTCGTCCCTTGTTGTCGAAGTTCAACTGCACTGGCTTGGCCAATTCCGGAAATCGTGTTTCTTCGGCAAAGAGTTGGATCTCAAAACCTTCGGGAACTTGTGTGGCTGCGATGAACTCGTCTGGGGTTAGGTATTTCAGATCCTTCGGTTCCGAGTAACTTTGCGTCGGGGTCCCAAACCGCGTCGGTGGAACGATCAAGGCTTCGGTGGCTTGATCGTTGACAGCTGGGGCTGCTCGACCAGCAGCAACCGCCCAGATTGCTTGATCCCGAACGCGAGCCATCTGGCGAATCTTGTTGTATTCGCGCGGGAACGTTTCATGGTCCCAAGTCCTTCGTCCTCCGTAGACGTACCAACCGTTGACCATCCGATAGTCCTGTTGATGCAACCAAGACTTGTCATTGACCAAATCGATGAGTTGGTTCCATTGGCTCGAATTCAGCTTTGCAGCAGATGCCTTTCGCTTGGAGTCGATGATCTTGTCGCACAGGATGTCTGCGACCAGCGAACAACCTTTGGCGTTCACTTGGAATCCTGCAAGGGTGTATTGGCAACCTGGTTTTGCATCGAATGCAGATCGTGTCTCGTCAAATAGTTCGACAGCAGGCCATCCAGTGAGCGCAGCCACTTGTTTCACGGCCGCAGAGTATTTCGCCAACCGCTGGTTGATGGGCTCCGAATTGGGAAGGAGCGGATCGTTGGTGTTCTCGAACGCGATCGGCCCTACGAGCACGAATCGAACACGGCTCCCCGTGTCGTCGCGTCGATATCGCTCTGAGAATTGTTCCAGAAATGCGACATAGTTGCGAACGAACGCATCGGTTTGTTCTTCGCCCGCGTACGACTCGTTGAATCCAAAGAAGCAAAAGACAGTGTCAGGAGAGAAGTGATACAGCGGGTCGTCTAGCAGATCGTAGTTCCCCGGTCTCTGACGCACAGCAACCTCGTCGGCTGGTCGAGCAAAGTTTCTGACCGACAATCGCTTCTCTGGAAACGCGGCGTGCAGTTTTGCTTCGAAGTCCCCGTGCAGGTTCATTTTCTCTGCGAGAGAGTTGCCGACGAGAGCGATGCGTTCTCCTTCAAAAAAATCGATCGGTAACGCGGCAGGTTTCAGGTCGGGGCGTTGTGAGCGTTCTGGAGGTGCGAGCAATTGCCGACCGGGGACCTCTTTATCCTCGCCCAGCGCCGACCGATGATCGAGCAGCATGGCGGACATCCATGCGAGGGACAAGGCGATCCAGCATGGAACAAAAACTCGATTCGCGGGGATACCAGGGACCATAGTGCGAAAAATCGGAAGCATTGGACTACACAGAAGGAGGGAGGTGGGATAACTGCAAGTGCAATCGACGGATCACACTGCCGTATACGTAATGGTAGTTGCAATTCGAATTGAGCACAAAGCCAGCGTCGAAGGATAAGCAACACCTTTTCCAATCAAGAGCGGCCATGCGACTGCCAGAGGTCCGACAAGACCAATGCATGTTGGACGGCACGGGCCATTTGATCCAACGAAACGAACTCTTTTACGGAGTGAATGTTGTATTGCCCCACGGAGAGATTGGGGGTTGGGAGCCCGAGTGCGGTCATCTGAGCTCCGTCGGTTCCCCCTCGGATCGATCCGCGTTTGCTGGGGATTTCAAGGAGTTGGTAGGCTTTCTCTGCCAGGTCCGCTGCGATAGGGAAGGCCTTCAGTCGATCGGCCATGTTGCGATACTGTTCGACGATCTCACACTCGAAACGAAGTTTTGGGGTACGTTCACAAATCTGCTGGGCCATCGACTTTATCATGGTCGCATATTTGGACAATTGCTCGGTATCGAAGTCCCGAAGCAAAAACTGCGCTGTGGCTTGAGCAACAGAGCCAGTGACATTGAAAGGGTGAATGAAGCCCTCGCGGTCCTCGGTGACTTCAGGCGCGAGTCGATCCGTAGGCAAAGCAGCGATGAGTTGCGACATGGCACGCACGGCATTGACCATGCGTCCTTTGCCAATGGCGGGATGAATGTTGTAACCGTGGAACTGGACCGTCGCC
>JALOQW010000018.1 GCA_025459275.1 Pirellula sp. | reverse complement strand
CACATCCAGACGAGGATCGCACAGCGCCATGATCAAACCGACCGCGTCGTCGATACCCGGATCACAATCAATAATGACTTTTCGTGCCATATCCACTCAAATGAAGCGTTCTGCGTAACTCCCGGGCCATATTCTGTTGTACGTTAGACGCCCGCGCATTGCTAGACACTAGCCCCCAACGACACCAACATGCTTGAGGAATTCACCGCAATTGCCGAATCTCGACGCGATTTAACGTCGGATCAAATGCAGCAAGCTATTTTGTGGATGCTGACAGGCCAAGTCGGGGACGAAGAGATCGGTCGACTCTTGCTGGCTCTCCGCGCCAAAGGGGAATCGGTTTCCGAATTGGTCGGAGCCGCGAAGGGAATGCGGGTCATGATGACTCCGATTCGAACCAGGCACACATCCCTCTTAGATACTTGTGGCACTGGCGGAGATGGTGGCCGTACCTTCAACATTTCGACCGCCGCAGCCATCGTGGCTGCAGCAGCGGGCGCACCCACAGCCAAGCACGGCAATCGCAAGATCACCAGCGCCACTGGATCCGCGGATGTCTTAGCCGCGCTTGGGGTTTCGATCGAAGCCGCTCGCGAACAGGTCGAACATTGTCTGGATACGCTAGGTTTGTGTTTTTGTTTCGCCCCCATGCTGCACCCAGCCATGAAGCATGTTGCAACGGTACGACGGCAACTAGGGGTGCCAACACTTTTCAATTACCTCGGACCATTGTGCAATCCTGCAGGTGCGCAGTATCAAGTCATCGGCACTGGAAACGAAGCCTTGCAGACCAAACTGGCTGCGGCTCTGGTGCAATTACCTGTTCAAGCCGCCATTGTCGTACGAGGCATGGACGGGATGGACGAAGTTTCATTGGCTTCGGAAACCCAGGTCCTGCACATTCAATACGGCATGACAACACAGTTGCGGTGGACTCCGAAAGACTTCGGATTGCCCCCTCAGCGCAATGAAGATCTCGTCGTGGATGGGCCGGAGGGGAGCGCGGAGGTCATCCGTGGCATCCTTGCTGGCAAACGAGGTCCAGCCCGCGATATCGTGGTAGCCAACGCTGCGGCCGCGTTGTGGGTGTGCGAAAAAACCCACTCGCTGCTGGATGCCGTCGCGAAAGCGTCCAACGCCATCGATACGGGGGCCGCTCGCGCCAAGTTGAAGGCTCTAGCGGATTTCTCGTGCGCCTCCGATGGCAACTCGCTTGACCATCGGCAAGAATAACACACCCGTCTTTTAGTCTTTGAAAGTCTCGCCGTACGATGATCGTCGCCACCGCTCTTAGGAAACAGTTCATGGTGCGCGGCCAACCACTGATCGCAGTGGACCGTATCTCGTTCCAGGTGGGTGAAGGGGAGGTGTTTGGTCTTCTGGGGCCCAACGGGGCAGGGAAAACAACCACCTTGCGCATGGTGATGGGACTTCTGGAACCAGACGAGGGATTTGTCGAAATCGAAGGTCTTCGAACGGACCATCATGCTTCTCTGATCCGACATCGACTCGGATTAATCTCTACCAACGACGGCGTTTATCCGTGGCTGAGCGTGCGAGAGATGCTGATGTATTTCGCCGACCTTTACGCCGTCGATGTCGAAGTAGCCAAACAGAGGTTGGAGGAATTGTCCGATCTTCTCGGTATCCGATCGTTTCTTGATCAACGATGTAGCACACTGAGCACAGGTCAGAAACAAAGAGTCACTTTGGCTCGAGGTCTCATGCACGATCCCCCTGTGATGCTGCTGGACGAACCGACACGCGGACTGGACGTGGTCGGTAGCCAAACCGTCTTTGAATTCATCGAACTCCTGAAGAAGCGAGGAAAGTCCGTCGTCCTATCCACGCACCGTCTCGATGAAGCCGAACGGGTTTGCGATCGTTTCGGATTGTTGCACCATGGAACCGTCCGGTACGAAGGACGACTTGAAGACCTGCGAGCCCTGACCGGCAAAACGCATCTGGTGGATATGTTCATCGACCTGATTCGCAGCGATCAAGAGCAGAAGATCGAGCCTTCGGTGGCGGGAGCTTCGTAGTGCAAGAGTACTTTTCGAAAGGTCGACTTGGACGATTGTGCTTGAAGGAACTGCGTGAAAGCCTTCGCGATCGGCGGACCATCATCACGCTTATCTTGATGCCGATTCTGGTCTATCCGCTGTTGAGTATGGCGTTGCAGCGGTTGATCCTCGGGACCGTAAGCGGCCCATCCGACAAGCAAGCCTATGTGCTTGGAGCGGCGGACGAGACTACCGCCCAAGTCATCGCGGCTGCCCTCCGAGAGACTCAACGGGCCGCCGGTGAAGGAATCCGACCCAGCATCGACATCGTTCGACTTCCTCCTCGTTCTGTTGGAGATGATTCAACATCGACCGAACCCGATGAAAGTACGAATCAAGCCATACGAATCCACCGAGATGCAGCCTTCAGCCTCGTTGTCCCAGACGGTCTCTCGGTAGGCGAAGCCCTGCGAAACGGTGTCTTGGATCTCGCCGTCCAAGTGGGTACCGTCCAAAAACGCGCCTTGGGGGATGGCCGATCGTCACCCGTCTTCGACTTTGAAATGGAGTTTCGAGAAGGGGATCCTCGGAGCGAAGCGGCTATGCTCGAGTTTCGCAAGGCCATGCAACTCGTGAACGACTACCAGTCCGCGATGCTGCGTGGCCCCTCAATTCCTCCGGCCGTGCAACTTCTGGCCACTGCGGTCGGACAACGAATGGATCCCACGGCATCGCTGGCAGGGGTGCTTCCGTTGGTCCTGATTCTGATGACGATCACCGGTGCGGTTTACCCCGCCATCGATTTAACGGCGGGCGAACGAGAGCGAGGGACCATGGAAGCCATGATCGCGACCCCGGCACCTCGGTTCATACTGTTGCTGAGCAAGTACGTTGCCGTCGTTACTGTGGCTGTCTTGACCGCCCTCGCCAATCTCTTCGCTAGTTGGGTGACCCTCTCAACCGGAGGGTTAGGAAAAGCCCTTTTGGGTGATCGCGGTTTCTCCTTCTGGGCCCTGGTGCAGATCCTGCCTCTGCTAGTGATCTTCGCCGCGTTTTTCAGCGCGATTCTGCTCGCGATGTGTTCGTTTGCACGCAGTTTTAAGGAAGCCCAAGCCTACCTGATCCCGGTGATGCTCGTCTCTCTTGCACCGGCTCTCGTGACCCTCATGCCCAATATCGAGTTCTCTACATTGCTGGGGATTGTTCCGCTGGTCAATATTCTTTTGCTGTCGCGAGACATCATGACCGGTGCGCCGGCCGCGCTCCCTGCGTTCGCGGCAGTCATCTCGACGTTGATGTACGCAGCAGCGGCGCTGGTTGTGGCATCCCGATTGTTTGGAGCGGAATCGGCCACCGCCGGCTCGCAGGAGTCATGGTCCGAAATGTTTCAACGACCCAAGAAGTGGCGAGAGCTCCCTGACCTCGGTGAACTTGCGATCTATCTCGCATTCCTGTTCCCTATCTTCTTCATTGTCACGAATCTTGCTGGCCAACAGAACCTGTCGATCGCCAACCGATTGTGGACCAACGCAGCTCTGCTCTTGATATTGTTCTTGCTATGCCCCGCCTGCTTTGCGTGGTACCGCAAGCTGCGGTATCGAAGCACCTTCCTCCTCCACTTCGGCGCACCTGTTGGTTCAGGGCCCGCATGGTTAGGGGCGATTCGTTGGGTGGGTGGACTGGTTGCCGCTGTGCTACTGGGACTGGGTTTTTGGATTATCGCCTATGAAGTTCTCAAAACACTCAGCGATTGGGGATTCGGGAAACTGTCCTTGGAACGTTCGGGAACGCTTGATCAGTTAACCCGCGAGTTTCGACAGATTCCGTTCTGGATTATCTTCGCGACTTCTGCCTTGATTCCAGCCATCGCTGAGGAATTCTTTTTTCGGGGTTTCGTCTTGTCGGCCTTCCGACATCGGGTTTCTAACGGAAGGGCAATCCTCTATAGCGCCTTGATTTTTGGCGTTTTCCATGTAATCAATGGCAGTACACTCTCGATCGAGCGTTTTGTTCCCACATTGTTGATTGGGCTCGCACTGGGACTGCTGGCCGTCCGGACTCGGAGTCTTTGGCCTGGAATTTTGACGCATACCATTCACAATGGATTGCTGTTTTGGCTGACCCGTTTCGACAAACAAGAGCTCGAGAAATGGCTCGGGGCTGACAACGAGCATTTCCCTTGGATTTGGATCGTTGGTAGTGTCTTGGTTGTCGGGGCTGGGTTATTGGTACTCTGGCTCTCCACACCGGATCCCTCGCATGAAAGCCCTACTTAAAGTCCTTCTGGTCTTGGCTGTATTATCCGGTGCGGTTGCGGCCGCTTATCAACCGGTCATGCGTTACCTGGAAGCACGCAATCGGATTGAATGGCGGACCCAAGCTGTCGAAGAGGGAACGATCATCCAGTCGGTGAACTCCACCGGTAAAGTGGAGCCGATCAAGCGTGTCAGCGTCGGTGCTACGGTGAGTGGACCGATCTATGAGCTTAAGGTGGATTTCAATAGCAAAGTCACCAAGGGGCAATTGATGGCGCTCATCGACCCGCGACTTTACAAGTCGGCCGTTGAACGTGATCAAGCCATATTGCGGACTCGTGAAGCCGAGGTCGCACGCGCTTCTGCTATGCTGCAACAAGCAAAGAACGACGAACGCCGCGGCGGTGAACTGAGCCAAGGGAAAGATGCCTTTATCTCCCAAGCGGAACTCGATCAGTTCAAATTCCAGCGAATGATGCGCGAAGCCGAACTACAAGTCTCGCAAACAAACGTAGAACAAGCACGAGCCCAGTTGGATAACTCGGAAGCCAACCTGACCTACACCGAAATCCTCGCGCCCTGCGATGGCATTGTCATCGACAAGAAGATCGACGTCGGACAGACCTTGGCGGCCCAGTTCCAGACTCCTGAAATGTTTGTGGTGGCTCCCGAAATGGATCAACGCATGCACATCTATGCGTCGGTCGACGAAGCCGATATCGGTTGGATTCGACGGGCTAAAGAGTCGGGTCAAACGGTCCGATTCACTGTGGATGCTTACCCCGACGAACTGTTCGATCAAGGCAAAATCTTGGATGTCCGATTGAGCAGCAAGGAAGAGCAGAACGTGATCACGTATCCGGTGATTGTGGAAACACCCAACACGGATATGAAACTCTTACCCGGGATGACCGCCAATCTCTCGTTCCAAATCAACAAGAGAGAAGGGATCAAGAAGATCCCGAACGCCGCCCTGCGTTTTTATCCTCCCCGTGAGCGAGTTCATCCCGACGACCGAAAAATCCTGGAAGGCTTCGATGAGCAAAAGCAAATGGCGGAAATCCCCAAAATGATGTCGGCAGATGAAAAGGCCGAGAGCTCGCAAGCCATCAGCAAACGCCACGTATGGGTGCAGGATGGCAACTTCTTGCGGGCTCGCGCTGTCACCATCGGCATCTCCGACAACCGATTCACCGAGTTGATCTCCGGTGAATTGGAAAATGGACTCCTCCTCGTCGTCGGCGAAAAACCGAAGCAATAAACGGTCACGATACAGCGTCAACCCTAACGGAAGGGCTCCCGCAGATCCGCCTGGCATGGACATGCACATCGGTGAACCTCCATGTTCTCGATCCCTTGGCAGGAGAACGATGGGCTCCAACGGATGGTGAGCTAGATCCAAAAGGCTATGCGCGCGAGTTGACCAGCCAGAGCGCTACCCAAAAACTACCGATCAGGATGATCCAGACGACGTCCAGGAAATGCCAATAGAGGGTGCAGAATCGCAATCCGATGCTTCGCTCATGATCGTACGCATTCTTCATCGCTTGACGCGTTGTGATCCATAATCCGATCATCCCTCCCACCACGTGCGCGGCATGCAGAAATGCAAGAATGAAGGTGTATCCATAAGCGCTCTCGCTCCGCGAAGATGCTTCCGAAAGACCGTCAAGCAATCGCTTCATCCCGTCAGACTGAACGGCGAGAAATCCAATCCCCATCGCCGAAGCCGCAATGGTGTAGGCCTTCACCTGAGCGAGCCGATCGCGACGCGCCCCTTGATAAGCCAACTCCAAACAAATCGATACCCCTAACAGCAAGAAGGTCGATGGGACAAAACTCCACGGCATCGAAAGCCGCTGCGTAAAGCCCGAGTCGCTGGTGACTCGCATGTAAACGTAAACCACATACAAGATGATGCTCGCAACGAAGAAAATCCCGAGCGATGCCAAGAGAAGCCATATCCCTTGGGACGCCCGAGCCTCGACAGGCAACGCCTGCGGTTTGCTAGCAGAAAAATCGTCGATCCCAGACAAAACAGGCACCTCAGACACAGCAAAACTCATGAAAACAACGGTCAGGATCCAGAATATGGCAAGGGATGATAGGCCAGCCACCTATTTCGCCTAGACGGAAGGGATGTTTTTTCGGGTGGAATGCCCTGCGGCTTTTTGTGAAGATCCTTGAAGAGATTGTTGACGCGGCCAGCGCAATTCCTAGATTAAGAGATAGTGAGTTTGGATGAATTCCTGGGTCTACCGACCCTCACACGCATGGAGCATATTATGACGACCAGCCCTCGGCAGTCTGTTGCATTGATCGATTTGGCGGTCGAATCGCATGCGAGTCGACCACGATGGGAGACGGCAACGCGTCGTCTCGACGGTCTCACTCTTCTAGAATGGAGCATTCGCCGCTTAGCCGAAGCGACTTTGGTGGATGCGATCGTTATCACAGGACCTTCCAATCTCCGATCTAGTTTGGCCAACGCGTGCCTATGCCATGCACGATGGATACCAAGCGTGCTTCCCACCCCCTCTCAGCGTGCTGCAGAGATTGCGGATGCCATGAATGCCGATTGGATGCTGCATGTTCATCCAGGCTGCCCGTTTCTCGATCCAGCCCTGATCGATCGGTTGGTCGCTCGGGGGCTCTCCCAATCGCAGTGTGACTTCGTTGGATTTTCCGTCCCAGCAGCACCCAACTTTTCCTTGCAACGCTTGGGCCTGGTTGCCGAGATGAGTTCTTCTACTGGGTTGAGCAAGATCCTCGAAGAAGGCTTGTCGGAGGACCCGATGGATGTCCCGCAACTCGTGCGACTGCATCAAGACGCATTCCGTTGTATGTGGATCCCATTGCCGCAACAACTCCGAAGCGACTCGTTGCAATTCTCGCTAGAAACCGAAGAAGATTGGGATCGCGCGGGAACCTACATGGAGCTCGTCGGCGAAGACATCTCCTGGCAGCGATTGGCTGCGGTGGCAAGCCACCCTCGCGCGAAAACGCCCCGATAAGCAACGAGTCCGTCACTTTGGGCACGAACCCAAGGGCTCTTTTTTGAAAGCGGTACGGCGCGAGCCGTCTGGTGCCTCCTGTAATTTGAAATTACTATGATCTATCGGTCCGCTTCACCGGGCGGCTTGCGCCGCTCCGCTTTTACGGTGCTTTTCGCTTCACCGGGCAGCTTGCGCTGCTCCGCTTGAAATCCGTGCCATCGGACGCAAGCCCATACGGAGGGCAGCGCGTCCGAGGAAATCTCTGGGTTACCTTTGCCTCATCAAAGCCGACTCGCGCGCTTCTGTTTTTCAATTCGTCTAGCTCAGCCCCGTGTGTTATACTGGGAGTCCCCCATTTGCACCGTTCATTCCAATGAACAGGCCCCGCCACAGTATGCTTTTGCGCCGTATGCCATTGCTCGGATCCGTCCCTCGCCACTCGCTCCTGTCTGCGATCGCGCTCTTCGCAACATGGGTCGCCGCCATTGGGGCTCCCCCCAGCGTCGATGATGACAAAGTCGTTGACCGCCAAGTCGAAGATGGCCATGTCGATGATCGAAAAGCGTTGAACGAGTACCGAGACGCGATCGAGCCCATCCTTAAAGAAGCCTGTTCGGATTGCCACGGACCAAGCCTTCAAGAAGGCAATGTGCGCATCGATACCCTCGACCCGAATTTGCTCACGGGAAAGGACGTGAGCTGGTGGACTGAGGTATACGCGGTGATCAGCAAAGGGGAAATGCCTCCGCCCGACAGCAGCGAACTTGCGGATGCCGATCGCAAGCGCGTCGTGGAATGGCTCTCCGGCGAGTTGCACGCGGCCTCCATTGCGCGACGACAGTCCGCGTCCCACACCGCGTTCCGACGGCTGACTCGCTATGAAACCAACTACGCGTTGCAAGACCTTCTCGGCTTACCATGGAATTTCGCAAAGGACCTGCCTCCTGAAGCCCACTCGGAAGATGGGTTTCAGAACAGTTCCGAACTCCTTCACATGTCGGTGTCTCAGTTCGAAACGTACCACCGATTAGCCCGCACGGCACTCGCACGCGCTGTCACCCTTGGTGAACAACCGACTCCCTTAACGTGGGGCGTGTCCATGAAAGACGCTTCGCGATTGGAATGGGGGAAACAGGATGCCTTGATCGAGGAAGCGAACAAGAAATTCAAAGACCAACCGGAAGCCCTCGATACCGAACTGAAGCGACTCGAAGATCAATTTAAGATATCGCACCCACGAACCTATTTCCGGAACCTCATCAACGGTAGGA
Source organism: Pirellula sp. (assembly GCA_025459275.1). Classification (GTDB taxonomy): domain Bacteria; phylum Planctomycetota; class Planctomycetia; order Pirellulales; family Pirellulaceae; genus JBKCUI01. The sequence continues at coordinate 12,756 of JALOQW010000018.1, read as the reverse complement.
CTGCCCCAGCGACATGGGAATACTACGATGCGAAGTATGCCCACGCTCCCTTGAATGAGCCCATCGAGTCTCCGAAATCTACCGATCATGTGGCGATTCTTCCGGCAGGGCAATGGTTGAATATCGAACTCGGGAACCAATTGCCTGATGAGGGAACGTTGCGAGTGCGAGTGCGTGCCTCGCAGGCACCCGGTCTCAATCAGCCACCCAGCTTGCAACTCCACTTTGGTTGGCAAGCCAGCAACGAAGGCCGCGCCTTGCTTCGGGTCAGTCAGCAAGACACACCGATCGTGTCTTCGGCGGATGACCCTCAGTTCTATCAATGGGATGTTCCCTTAGGGGAAATCTATCCTCGAAACTCGGTCCGAAAAACGTCGCCAATGGGGGCTCTGCCTAGTCCGTCCGAATACATCCGGTTCGTCAACAGCTCCGCATCTCCAGGTGATATCGTCATTGATTTCGTGGAGGTCGTTGCTCCGGTCTACGAACCATGGCCTTCCGCTTCGCATCGGAATTTGTTCTTTGATAGCGCCGTTGCGAGTGACGAGCATGCCTATGTTCGAGAAATCCTTGCGCGATTCATGACGCGGGCCTGGCGAAGACCTCCAAGGCCCCAAGAGCTCGATCAGAAGATGGAGCTCTTCCATCGCATCCGAAAAGATTGCGATCGATTTGAGGAAGCGACATTGGAAGTGTTGGCAACCGTTCTCTCATCGCCAAACTTTCTCTACATCGTTCAGGAAGGAACATCGCCCGAGGCAACCCCAGACCGACCCCTTGAAACAGGCCAACGACCGCGATTGTCCCCTCACGAACTTGCAACCCGACTATCGATGTTCCTCTGGTGCAGCATTCCTGACGAGGAACTCCTGCGATTGGCTTCCGACGGCCGATTGCTGGAGGAGGATGTGTTGCGGGCTCAAGTCGAACGGATGTTGAGCGATGAACGTTCTCAGCGTTTTTCTGAACAATTCGTGCTTCAATGGTTGAACATGGAGTTGCTGGAGTTTTTGAACTTCAACCAACATCTCCCCGGTTTCGATCCGTTATTGAAAGAGGCCATGCAGCGCGAACCTGTCGCACTCTTCCAAGAGATACTCAAAAACAATGAAAGTGTGATTCACTTTATTCATGCTGACTACGCCATGGTCAATGAACGATTGGCGAGGCATTATGGAATGCAGGGGGTCTATGGCAATCATTTTCGGCGTGTTGCATGGGATCGTGATTGGAATCGAGGCGGTCTGCTGACTCAAGCAGGCCTGTTGGCGATGAATTCAGATTATCCCGATTCCCATCCGCTCAAGCGAGGCAAGTGGCTGCTGGTCAGTCTGTTGAATGACCCACCCCCTCCACCTCCACCGGCGGTACCGCAAATCGATCTTGCCAATCCCGAGATCGCAAAAATGACTCTCAAGGAACGCATCGAAGATCACCGAAATCATGCGGCCTGCATGTCGTGCCACATCAAGATTGATCCTTGGGGTATCGCATTCGAAAACTATGATGCTCTTGGGCGATGGCGCGATCAGATTCAAGGCAAACCAGTCGATGCTTCCAGCGAATTGTTCAACAAACAAACTCTCGATGGCATGGTCGGGCTCAAACGGTTCCTGCTGGAGAATCGACAAGATCAATTCGTGAGTGCTATGGTGCACAAGGTTGCCACATACGGTCTCGGACGCCCCCTTCGATTCTCCGATCGAGCCGATTTGGAATCCATTACTCAACAAGTCCGCAACCAAGGTGATGGGCTCCGCACACTGCTGCAAGAGGTCGCCACCAGTGAATTGTTCCGATCCAAGTAGAGGACAAGCGATGCATCGCAACATGAACCAAATCGACCGTCGACGATTCCTGAGAGGCACTGGAATCGCATTGGCCCTCCCTTTGTTTGGGTCCTTGGCCGTTGCCCGGGCAAACGACTCAGTGACCAATCCTCGTCGCCTCGGTTGTTTCTACTTTCCGGATGGAGTCCCGATGCCCCTGGCCAACGACCCGGCCTATCAGGTTTGGGCCTGGTTTCCTCACGGAAACGGGAAGGAGTTTGTATTCACCAAATGCATGGAAACGCTCGAACCGCTCCGCAATGAACTGACCGTCCTGTCAGGCTTCTCGCATGTCGCATCCCGCAACGTGCATGGGCACAACAATGCGGATCAGTTTCTGACCGCCGCAGCGACCGGAGATGGCGATCGAGACTACACGAACTCGATCTCCCTGGATCAGGTATTGGCGAATCATATTGGCGATGAAACGCGCATTGCATCTCTGGTCCTATCGACCGACGGCGGAACCGGGACCGCTCGAGGTGCCCACACGATTTCCTTCGATAAGAATGGTCGCCCTATACCCGCAGAACATCGACCGAAACAAATATTCGACATGCTGTTCGTCAAGAGTGACCGTCAATCGGCAAAGCGTTTGGCCATCAGCCGAAGCGCTCTGGATGACATGCTGGCCGATGCCCGTTCACTCAAGGAATTGCTCTCCACTTCCGATCGCCGAAACCTTGAGGAGTACATGGAGTCGGTGCGACAAGCCGAACTCAAAGTAGAGAAATCCAAGAAGTGGTTGGATGCGCCACTCCCCAGCGTCGATAGTGACCACTTGAACTTGGAACTGACGACCGACGAACCGCGCGAGTACATTCAAACTATGTACGAGTTGGTTTATCTGGCCTTTCGAACCGATTCGACGCGCGTGGCGACTTACCAGATCGGCCGGGAAAACGGCATTGGTCGCAGCGACCACTTGTCGCGTGCGGTAGGGTTCAATCTGGCCCATCAACTGTCACACGAAACCAAGAACCCGGATGGCTGGAAGAACTTCGGAATCTATTGCCGCTTCCTGAACGAGGAATTTGGTCGGTTCGTGGAGCGACTGCGCAGCACGCCTGAGCCCGCAGGTGCTGGATCGATGCTGGATAATACCCTGCTGTTCTATGGTTCCGCGTCAAGCGCGTTCCACCTGTCTCGCAATTACCCGCTGATCCTCGCGGGGGGCAAGAACATGGGATTCCAGCATGGTCAGTACGTGAATCAGGCTGGCAACCAGTTCCAGGGTGGGCCATGGCTCGGAGATCGAGAACCTTGGCAAGACAAGGCCACTGTGGAGGATGTCCCACTTTCGAATCTGTTTGTCACGATGCTGCAGCGTCTAGGAGTCGAAACGGAATCCTTCGCTGACAGCACTGGAATCGTGGCGAATATCTAACCGGCGAAGATCGAGGGTCCGGCTACGTTGCAGGAGCCGGTGTCGGTTCGACCTTTGGCATCGAGTCGATAACCTTGTCGATCAGACCGTAGGCACAAGCTTCTTCAGGATCCATGAACCGATCTCGATCGGTATCTTTCTCAATCTTCTCGAGACTCTGTCCGCAATGACGGATCAAGATTTCGTTGAGTCGACGCTTGGTGCGCTGGAACTCACGCACATGAATTGAAATTTCCTCAGCAGTTCCCTGCATGCCTGCCAAAGGTTGGTGAATCATGATGCGAGAGTTAGGGAGGGAGTAACGCTTCCCCTTGGTCCCTGCAGTCAAGAGCACCGCCCCCATGGATGCGGCTTGTCCGATACAGTAGGTTGCAACATCGCACGACACAAATTGCATCGTGTCGTAAATTGCCATCCCGGCGCTGACGCTGCCTCCGGGTGAGTTGATGTACATGTGGATATCCGCCTTGGGATCGTCCATTTGCAAGAAAAGCATCTGCGCGACAAGAGCGTTGGCGATTTCGTCATTGACATCGGTTCCCAAAAAGATGACTCGATCTTTCAGGAGCCTGCTGTAAATGTCATAGACTCGCTCTTCGCGGCCGCTTTTTTCGATGACATAAGGAATCATTGGCATAGCGTTCCTCGTTTCCTAAGAGGGTTGGATTCTCGATGGGACTATTTGTCTTCTTCTACCGCTGTCTTGGCCAGGATCTCGTCGACCAAGCCATATTCCTTCGCTTCCAGGGCGGTGAGGAAGTAGTCGCGTTCGGTGTCGGCTGCGATTTGTTCAGCAGGCTTTCCAGTGTGCTTCGCAAGAATATCGTTAAGTTGAGCCCGCAGCCGCAGGATTTCTTTGGCTTGGATCTCAATGTCGGAGACTTGCCCTCGGACGCCGCCATGAGGCTGGTGAACCATCACGGTGCTGTTGGGGAGACAGTAACGTTTGCCCGCAGTTCCACCCGCGAGCAACACGGCTGCACCACTTGCCGCTTCACCGACACAGTAGGTGGCGATGGGACAGGAGAGCATCTGCATGGTATCGTAAATGGCCAACGTTGCGCGGACTTCTCCGCCCGGCGAGTTGATGTAGAAGTGAATATCCTTGCGACGATTCTCGCTCTGCAGATACAGCAGCTTCATAACCACTTCGTTGGCGTTGCCGGTGTAGATCTCCCCTTGAAGGAAGACAATCCGATTTTCCAACAAGAGGTCTCCCAGTGTCATCTGACGCTGGCGTTGGTAGCTTTGGTAAGCATGGCTCACGTTTGCGTTCCTTTCGCGAAGGGAATAAGCTCAAGACCGTACATCATTCGCATTGGCCATGGTTTGGCAAGGGCACTCTTTAATCTGGTGACTCCAAGGCATCCAAAACCCGTTGCATATCTGCCGGCAAAGGAGCGGAGATCGAAAGCGGCTTTCCCGTCTTCGGATGGGAGAACTCGATGCAAGCTGCATGCAACGCCTGACGATCCAGTAAGACTTCGGTATCCACTTCCCGGGGCGGCAACCCAAGTGCGCTTCGTCGCTGCAATTGCCCGCGAGTGATCTGCGAATGCCCGGCATACAAGCGATCACACAGTACGGGGCAACCGATGTGGGCCAAGTGCACCCGAATTTGATGGGTTCGGCCCGTTTTGGGATAGACGTTCAACCAGGCGTATCCCGGAAATCGCTTGACGACTTCAAACAAGGTTTCCGCAGGCTTGGCGCTCGGGTGATGGTTCCGAATCGCCATCTTCTCCCGTTGGTAGGGGTGATGCCCAATGGAGTGCGTGATTCGGTCCCGATCCCGATCCAGATTGCCACTCACAATGGTCACGTACGTTTTTTGAACCTCCCGAGCCTCGAACTGAGCGCACAGCTTGAAGTGCACTTCATTCGTCTTGGCGATCAGGATGACACCGCTCGTCTCGCGGTCGAGTCGATGCACGATCCCCGGCCGTGTTGGTCCCCCCGCATCACTCAATTGCTGAAAATGATGAGCGAGGGCCGCCGTCAATGTCCCCGACCAATGCCCCTTGGCTGGATGGACCACCATGCCCGGTGGCTTGTTGATGGCCACCATCGCTTCGTCTTCGTACAAAATTTCGAGCGGAATTGCTTCCGCAATCGGGCCATCGGTCGGAGGTGGAGGCAAGTCGAGGACTTCCACTTTTTGACCAGGGTAGACGCGAAACGCAGGCTTCACGGGCCGGCCATCGACCAACACCTGATTCTCCATGATGACTCGACGAAGAAAAACTCGGCTATAGCCGTCGATCTTCAGTGTTAGAAACAGATCGATTCGAAACTCCCGATGCTCCTCCTCGACAACAAAGCTGGCTTGTTTCGGGCGTTCAGTCGTCGGCTCGCTGGCAACCTCGGAGATCGATGCGACGAGATCCTCTGGTTCGGGAAGGATCAAATCGTCTAGCGGAAGTACGTGACGAGGCTCGCCGCTGACTTCGGATCGTTTCGCTTTCTTTGCCATGGAGGAGCCGACAAGCGATTAAGGCTTGTCTCCAGTCCCATCTGGCTCGCTGGTAGCCGGCTCGTTGCTGCCTGGTTCTGCGGATCCCGAGTCAGCGGGAACTGGATTCGCAGTCCCTGGAACCGTGGAGGGAATCACTGGGGGTGTGATCGTCGTCGGGGGGAACGAGATGTTGGGCAAGCCAGGCAAACCGGTCGCCGATGGAGTGATTCCGGGGACAGGCGCCGATGTCCGCTGCTCGTTGTACCAAGCGTAGAAAGCCTCCCCTTCTTTCCCCTCCAGCCATTTGATTCGATTGTTGATTTCGGTCAAGTATTCGGGGGGCAATCCGGTAAGTGTTGTGATCTGGCGGTACGTCTCAACCGCTTCTGAGCGTTTGCCCAAGCCTTCCAAGGCCTGTGCCCAACCGTACAGAGCTCGACTTTTTACAAAGGGATCGCTTGCGCGGCCCGCAACGTCACGATAGTCTTCCGAAGCCTCTTGGAAACGCTGATCAGCGATGGACCGATCCACGTTCCATTTCTCCATGGCCTGCGCCATACCGCGATCTCCAGCCGTCATGCGAGCCCAAAGACTCGCACTGGTGTCCACATAATCCTTCGATATCGCATCGAGATCCTGGATCTGGGTATCCGAAAAATAGAAGTCGGTCCAAGCCCGGGCTGCGCGCGTTTCACGCTGGCTCGAATAAACCCCGTAACCGATCAATCCCAGGATTCCCACCAGGATCAACCCGACCACTGCCGGAAGGTAAGGGCGCAACTGGAGGATCTTTTGTTCGATTTTGTCAGCCAAGAGATTCGATTCTTGAACCTGACCGCGTTCGCTTTTCATGGCAATGGCTTGATGGGATTTCCCGGTATTTCAAAGCGGATCAGTATAGGAGGGGCAAGCCAATCCCTCAATACGATCTAGGCCGCTATACGACACTCCCTCTGCACATCCACGCGAGAAACGGTGGAACTGAGGCAACGGTGCTTGAGCCAATGAATCATATAGGCAAAAACACGCTCTCGCTGCGGTTCGTCATGAAGATCGTGCCTGCACCCATGCCACGAACGGTGGGTTACCAGATTTCCAGCCCTCTCGGCAAATTCCTTGGTCCCCTCCGGACACGTCAATGCGTCCTCCGTCCCATTCATGACCAAGGTCGGCAGGGAAAGCTCCGCTGCATGCTCAATGGCCCAAAGCCCGCTGTCAATCAATCCGGCCGCCAAGCGGAGCGACATCGATCGATGTACCCAGGGATCCCGTAGATAAGCGTCCTGGGCCCGACGGTCCTGACTCAATTTCGAAACTTGAACCGGAGCCGGAATCCGGAAATTAGGCATCCGCTGTGCCAGCCATCGGCCAGCGTTCATGATCTGTTCTTTCGGAGTCTTGGGGCTACGCAGCATCGGCGAACCGGCCACCAAGCCCATCAACGGATAGTTGCCAGCTTCCCGTCTCAACGCCCAGTTCAACACGAGATTCCCCCCCATGCTCTGACCGAAAAGAAAATGCGGAATCTTCGGCCAATGATTAACCGAATGCTCCAACGTCCGCTCCACGTCATCCAGCAAATGATCGTACGAGGCGATCACTCCACGCTTGCCAGGACTGCGACCATGTCCCACCAGATCGCATGCAACCACCCCTAGTCCTATGCTAGCAAGCGATGTCGCCATACCCGCGAATCGTCCGCCATGATCTCCAAATCCATGGATAATGCTGAGGCATCCCCACGGCTCCTCTTGGCTCGGAGTCCATCGATGCATAAACCGCATCTCCCCAGACCCCAAATCAACCAACTCCGAGTCGCAGGTCACCGCTGACAAGTATGCATGCATTCTTTCTTGCTCCATGCCGATCGCTTGGGGGGGCAGCAGACTCACCCCATTGGGATCGGTTGATGCAACCGTTCCTGCTTAACCAAACTCTCAAATAGTTGGATCGTGAAACGCCGTAATCTGTAACGCTTTCATCGATTGAGGCGAAACTTGTTACCTAACTCGGTCGATACGATGCAACATGAGTTCCACGCAAGCCGAATCTGTTCGCAAATCGTTTCGAGACTTCGTGCGCCGTCATTCAGGAGCCGAACCGCCATCGGCGATGCTGGAAACGACGCTGATCCGAGATGGTTCGTATTGTGGGCGACGATTCTCGCTCATGGGCTACTCGTTGATTTGGTTTGTCGACGAACAGCAAATCAAATTGTTTGGCCAGAATGGCAGCCTGCTACGCAGCGTTCCCGCCGCCGACTTCTGCGCGACCATTCCCACTCTCAGGGTCTCGGACGAAACTCGCCGCGCAGCCTAAAAGCTCTACCGTTCAAAGAACCAACCTGAGGTAGTGGATCTTGCCAAAGATCCTTGAGAACCGGGAAGTTTAACAACTTCCACTACCTTCGTTGAACGGTATTAAGCCTAAAGGCCTGCCACAGGCTGCCATAGGCATCAGTCCACGCCTCAGCATGGTCCCGCAACGCTGTGCGACTGTTCGGCCACGGAGGGAGGGGCTGTCCGTCAGGCAGTAACAGCAACCATCGCACATCGCTCTCGGCGCGATGGCTAGCATCATCCGGATCGGGGCGGTCGATCGGGTGTTCGATCAACAATGGTTGGTGCCCCGTCTCGACGGCTGCTTGAAACAATACCGGTGCCAAATCGAGATTTCGATTGGTGATGTTCAATGCGATGATTCCGTCGGTGGTCAATCGTTGGCGATACAACTGGATGGCTTCCACGGTCAATAAGTGCATGGGAATGGAGTCGTTGGTGAACGCATCGATGAAGAGGAGGTCTAACAGCGGGTAGACCGAATCTCCCTTGGAAACCTCGTTGGCGATAAGGGTACGTCCATCCCCCACGCGAATGTCGGTCGAACCTTGATGAGATCGCAAATAGCGAAAGTGCTGTTCTGCCATTTCGATGACGGCAGGACTGATCTCGTAGTAGACGAGATGGTCTTGGCGTGCGGCATACATTGAAAGGGTCCCCGTCCCCAATCCGATGGCACCTACTCGCAACGGGCGATTCGTTCGCTGACGAGTCCAACCCCAGGCACACGCCACTCCCGATCGGGTTCCGTAGTACATACTCCGATCCACATCGAGCTCGCCTTCCAGTGGTTCAACGCCATGAATGGTCTGCCCCAAAACCATCGCGCGAAAATCTCGCTTGATATGATCAACGACTCGCACAACTCCATAGAAATCCCGTCGCTGAGCAATCATCTTCTCAAGACTCGGAGTTGCCGCATGCGTCCATAAAGCCAGCAAGAAAACCGATGGCACTCCTACGTTGACAGGCCACTTCCATCGACGGACCCAAACATCACCACTGATTTGAGGAGTGAACTGCAAAAAGTAATGAAGGGCAATCGCGACCGCAGCGATTGCCAAACCGATCTGCAATTCGTAGTAGTCGGAGAACCATTGCGGTGCGAGCCAAAGCGCACTCGTCGTTCCAAGTACGCCACCCACGGAAATCGCCAGATAATAGCTCGTCAAATGCGAAACCGCTGGCCGCAGGGAATAAAGAAGTCCATGGCACGAGGCACCGATGCACCATAGGACGACCGCATAACCTGCAAGGATGACAAGCCACGGAAGCCACAACTTGAAAATGATCAACACCAACGCCGCAATCGCTCCGATGTAAAAGAGCCACATCTGCCCTCCCCACCGACTTGGACAACATCCACTAAAGGAGAGCCACCAAGTGACCAGGTAGATGGCGAGTGGCATGACCCACAAACCGGGCACCACCACTCCCGCTTGCGAAAGCTGATGGGTCGAAGCCGCCAAAAGGATCGCAGTGCTCCATGGCAAGACAAACCACAAAACCACTTGCCAGAATGCCGTCGGGGCCACAGCAGACGGAGATTGCGCGGACGTTGGTCGGTCCGCGTTGGAAAGACGTTCCGTGGCCTTCACGGACTGCCTAGCTCTTTGAAGGCACGCGATCAACCAGCCGATCGCAAGCCCGCTCAACACAATCTTCCAGATCCATTGCTGCGTCGGCAGACTAAATCGTGGTTCCACCACAAACGGATACGCCAAGCATCCCATGAGCCCTCCAGCATTGGACAGGGCGTACAAAGAATAGGGTTCGCGACCTGATTCACTCTGCCCCCTCCAATGCGAACCCACGGGCGTCGAGGTGGACAATGCGATAGCGGGGAACGCAAGCGAAAGACTTAGACTCACCAGCACTCCTAATGCAGGATTGCTCAGTTCCGAATCGATCTGCCACGGGATCCAAACCCATGCCATGGCTAATAGAAACAACGAGCCTTGGACCATAGCCTGCCCAACCGTCGACAAGGTTTTGGCGGACAAGAATGCGATGAGGTACCCGATCAACAAACAGGCTTGGAAGAATGCAAGGCATGCCGTCCATACACTGGCTGACCCGCCCCACACAGGCAACAGTTCTTTGCCAGCCATCGGCTGGACAATGAACAGCAAGAACGCACTGATGAAGACCAATAGCGACGTAAGAGTGATCGATCCGCGTCCGATTCGCATGAATGACTATCGAGCCGCTTCCTTGGGAACGAAAACCCGTACATCATCAAACGCATTCATGTCATCAAACGATCCGATGCCGATACGCCCCGCGCCGAACGTGTGATCAGTGACCGTCATGAAGGGCGTCTTCATATCATCAAAGTAAATCTCGATCGCTCCCGTACTCGACTTGCGAACCAATTGGACCACGTGCCACTGATCATCCCAGGGTACGGAACTCTCGTTCTTGGTCAAAGGTCGACGAGGCTCGCCATTGACGATCATGATCTGCCCACTCGCCGGATCTGGTTTAGCTCCTAAATGAACATAGTAAAAATGTTCGGGATCCTGGTAACCAAAGAAGACGCAGCAATCGCGATGGTTGCCCGTGTCCAGCGTGCTGCGCACCCGAAACGAGATCCGAAAATCGCTCGTGGTCAAATCTCGAATCAAGGCGATGTTGTGCGGACTGCGCACTTTCGGTTGGTAGTTGCTCACGCGCTTGTTGAGAGCCAAGACTTTGTTCCCATCCTCGGTTCGAATCTCCCAAGATTGGTCGTCCGTCATCTCCCAACGCGAGGAGCCTTCGGAAAAGTCGTCAGAAAAAACCTCGACCATTCCCTCAGGAACCGCGGGGACCGATGAATCTTGTCCGATCGCCTTAAAGACGGAACCAGCCACGGTCATCGGCAGAACCAAAGCCAGCGTCAACAGCCAGAGCGTTCTCAACAAGTGCATTCTGCACGATCGAAAGTGGTTCGCCGGATGCATGATGATGATTGCTGGCCTTGAGTGTACGGACGAAAAAATACCTCCGCGATCAGCTTACGCGACTCGATCGGCAATCGCAACAGTTCCTCCCGACACGCCACCCTCGCCTCACGCCCGGATACGGCGCAGGCTTCACGCGCGGTACGGCGCAAGCCGTCCGGTCCAGACAACCACCTCGGGGAGAGAGCCACAGAGGGGAAGAGAGCCACAGCGGGGACACTCCCCGCCGCTCTACTCTCCGATCGTATCGAAATAGCTCGCATTCCGTGACGAGCCCCCCACCCAAAAGTGTGTGTCCCCCGATCGCCAACCGCCTCAAAAGTGTGTGTCCCCCGATCGCCAACCGGTAGCTCTCGCTGCTCTTCGTGAAGGTGGGTTCTGCTACAATGCGAGCCTTGAGATTACTATAACGCGATGCTTCTGTACTTCTTCGAAAGAGTCCGCGATGAATGCTCGGTACTCCGGGGTGATACCTCCGATCGTGACACCCATGGTGGCTCGTGATCAATTGGATTTCGCAGGACTGGAGCGATTGATTGAGCACGTCCTGGCGGCCGGAGTTCAAGGGATTTTCGTCCTTGGGACCACCGGAGAAGCCCCCAGCCTCAGCTACGCGCTTCGCAGAGAAGTCATCGCTGAGACCATACGGATTGTCGCGAGCCGAGTTCCAGTTTTAGTGGGAATCACCGATACAGCCTTCGTAGAAAGTGTTCGATTGGCCAAACACGCGGCGAATTGCGGAGCTGATGCCTTGGTGCTATCGACACCCTATTACTTTCCAGCAGGTCAGACGGAGCTGAAGTATTACGTCGACGAGTTGATGATGCAATTACCCTTGCCAGTCATGCTCTACAACATTCCAAGCTTGACCAAGGTTTCCTTCGAAATCGATACACTGGAGTACCTTTGCCGACATAACCAAATCGTCGGATTGAAAGACAGCAGCGGCGACCTCGAATATTTTTCACGCGCGCTGGAACTCAAGAAACGTCGCCCCGATTGGTCTATCTTGATCGGTCCCGAAGCGTTGCTGGCCCAGTCACTCGTTCTTGGCGGCGATGGTGGAGTGGCCGGCGGTGCCAATCTCTGCCCACGCTGGTTTGTCGAACTGTTTCACGCGGTACGCAGCGGAAACACCCCTTGGGAGGAACTCCAGAACAAGATCGAACGCTTGCAAGCCATTTATGACATCGGCAAATATACGTCACGTTTCATCAAAGGAACCAAATGCGGATTATCGTTGATGGCCATTTGCGATGATTTCATGGCCGATCCATTCCATCGCTTCCGGCCTGACGATCGAGCACGGGTGGCCGCCATCTTGCGCGAACTCGAGGTCCTGTAGTCGTCGAAGAATGCCGATCGCAAGAAGGGAGCTTCCCTCCCGGTGACTTTCATCGGCCTCTCCGTCAGAATGCTAAGTGTTATTTCGAAAAAGACTGACATGAGAAAGTAGAACCAGAGATGCCCCAAGCAAGAATGATGGCCCGCGCACGAATGATGGCAGGAATCCCTGCATTGAACGCTGGTTTGTATCGGAGTATCCGATTCCTTGTCGGCGATCCCGTCGTAACGATCGAGGTGCAGGACGAACAGGGCAAATCTCACTCAACCCTCATCCTGCGTGATATCGAGATGGACCGCGCGAAGAAACATGCTCGCGCCGACCAAGTCGCTTGTCCTGCTGACTTCACTCCGGAATCGGGCTTATCAGGCGATCGCGAGACCGCGACGGCTCAGTCGGCAGCCGAGTTCTTGAAGAGGCACGGGATCCAACGCGTGACCGTCGATCGATCGATGC
>JALOQW010000231.1 GCA_025459275.1 Pirellula sp. | reverse complement strand
CCGCGTTTGTGCAGCAGTGCATGAGTCTCTCTCTGGCGGAGCTGAAGTCGCTTGATGACCCAGCATTGCAGTGGATGTTTGACCTCTATCCTCACTTTCTCAAGCTGCGAGAGAACGAGAAGGAGCGTGATGGAAAACTGAGTCAGCTGTATGGCACGTTGTTAGAGGTTCAGCAGCAGTGGGAGTCCTCTGACTTTATTCCCGACGCCAATGGGACATTGCGAATGACGATTGGCAAGGTGGAATCATATTCGCCAGCGGATGCCATCATCAAGACACCGATCACCACCATCGACGGTTTGCTCGAGAAGACGACTGGTTCCGATCCATTCATCACACCTGAACCGGTCTTGAAAGCGATCCAAGAGAAGCGGTTTGGAGAGTACAACCACTCGCGATTGGGTAAAGTCCCCGTGGCGTTCTTGTACAGCACTGACACGACGGGAGGGAACTCGGGGAGTCCGGTATTGAATGCGGATGGGGAGTTGGTTGGAGTCAATTTCGATCGCACATTTGAAGCCACCATCAATGACTTTGCGTGGGATCGTCGTTACAGTCGTTCGATTGGGGTCGACATCCGTTTTGTGCTTTGGATCATTGGCGAGGTTTATGGAGCAAAGCATCTCACGCAAGAAATGCTGAATCCTCCTTCCCCCAAGCCGTAGAGGCTCGACCATCAAGAAACCCTATCGCAGCCGGACCCGCACCTAGCTACGACCGCGAACTCACCCCGCATCGACGGCCTCGGAGGCCATAGAATCGTAGCCACGGCCGCGGAGGCCGTGGATGAGCCCATGAATCCATAAGCAGCCTTGGCGAGCGCAAATGAGATCGCTTACTTTTCAGCGCGTCTGACTTGGATCCACTCCACCTCCAGCTTGAAGGGACCTGGTTTTTTGTCACCGAGCAGGATGCCAAGTCCGTTGATTTCGGAAGGTTCCAGTGGTTGATTGGGAACAACGCGTCCGAAGGACGTGGCTTCAAATCCAGCCAGAGGGAATTCAATCTCGATCCATTCGTCCTTCTTGGTTTCGAAGTCAGCGCGATACGAGAAGGCAGTACGTCGTCCGGGCACGTACAGATTGAGATTATATTGCCGTCCATCTCCTCGAACACGAGCGATGAGTGTATCCCCTTTTCGGAGTTCCAATTTTCTTGGCCGGGTCCGTACTGAAGCAAACCCTCCGTTGTTTTCGAGCGACAGCGTGCCGTAGAACTCCATCGTCTTGTCGGCAGTCATCTTGATTCGACCGTCAGAACGACCGCCCATGACGCCGTCGTTGACGGTTTGCCATTGCCTTACTGCTTCCGCGTTATCGAAGTTGAAGAGGACTTGCCCTTCATCAGCATCGTTCGCCAGCGTTGTGCCTCCCCACGAAAGCAGAATCAAAAGTGTTCGCAGTAACACAAGGATCTTTTGTCGTTCGCAAGGTTGTCGATGGTAAAACAATCTAGTCCAGGATTTTGAAATCGGGAGTTGCATGAAGGTCGGTGATGACTTGCGTCACGAGCGTCAAGTTACCGACAAGGGATGTTGCTTCATAGCCAGGATCGCCCGATCGCGAGAATCCTACCGTAGCCACGGCCGCGGAGGCCGTGGATGATCTTGTCGTAGCCATGGCCGCCGAGGCCGTGGATGAACTTGTCTTAGCCACGGCCGCGGAGGCCGTGGAAGCGCTCGTTGTCGCCAAAGGCGGTTGCGGGAGGAACGGAGACCGAGCCACGGCAGATGGGAGCAGTTGAGGACAACTGCTCTACGGGGCAGAACAGCCTCCACCGTCTGGCGACGATGGCTACGTTAAGAGATAGCGGCGAACGTGCAATCGTAGCCATGGCCGCCGAGGCCGTGGAACATCTTGTCGTAGCCACGGCCGCGGAGGCCGTGGAAGCGCTCGTTGTCGCCACGGCCGGCTGCGGGAGGAACAGAGACCGAGCCTCGGCGGATCGGAGCAGTTGAGGACAACTGCTCTACGGGGGCGGAGCAGTCTCCACCGTCTGGCGACGTTGGCTACGAATGGAACGGTCCCGGCGCGGGACTCGGAAGAGAGAATTTCGCCAAAGATTTCGTTTGCGAAACTCCAAGTAGCGATGAGTGGACTCGAACCACCGACACACGGCTTATGAAGCCGTTGCTCTAACCGACTGAGCTACATCGCCATCGTGCGTCGTACCATAACCCGACCCGACAAAGATGACAAGCCGTTTCCTGCACGGAGTACCCGAGTGCAAGGATTCGATACCGCAATCGGGGGTTCGGCGGGAGGAGAATCGGCGAGCGGGGGACGTTAGTCCCCTGTTTCGTGGGCGGAGTACCAGGGTGCAAGGAGTTGATGCGGTGATCGGGGTTGCCGAAGGGAGAAAGAAACAGTGGGTTCACACCCACCGCTCGCCAATTGCTATTTGGGGGTGGGCTGGCCCATCCACTCGGGGACCGAGTTGAATTTTTGCTCCGATTCGTGCCAGCCAAACATCTTTCCAAATCCTCCAGAACTCGATCCGCTCTGGGTTGCCTTCGGCTTGGGCTCGGCCCAAGGGTCGAGAAACTCCAGCGTGTTGTTCCACCACCGTTTCGATGTCTGCGAAACCTTTTGAGTAAACGTCTTGTTGTCGCGAGAATAGCTCGACCCCGACTTGCTCGAGCTCCACCATCCCTGGGATTTTGATTTGCCCCAGGAAGGCATCTTCCAGCTAGGCATCTTCCAGCTCGGCCACCAGCCAGTGCTGCTGGTCGATTTCCGAGAGCCGGCGACCCAGATGAGCCAATCCGGTTGCTCGTCGCTGTAATCCATCGCCGTTCGAACTTCGAGCCCTTCAGGCGAGGCTTGGCCAAAGGCCGCTGAGTTCAAGCAGGCGGCGGTCCCGACCGCGATTCCAAGAATGAAAATCCAACGGAACGAATGGGCGAACGACCGGGTAAGGGGTATCGGAAGGAACATCGGGAAGTCATCCTTTCGAGAAACAGGACACGAAAAACTCGGACGTTTCTATAGGAAAAATCGATGAACCGTGTCCAGGTCGAACGCGTCTTGCGTCAGAATGTGAAGAACCTATACTATTGCCCCGCGAATCGCAGCGGTTCCTCGACCGCAGCTGGTCCTAGGACCGGAACTGGTCAACCACCAGGCGATTCGCTACGATTTAGTGCAAAAGGGCATCAGCCAGGTTCAGAGTGCTGCGGGTGTAGCTCAGTTGGTAGAGCACAACGTTGCCAACGTTGTTGTCGTGGGTTCGAATCCCATCACCCGCTTTCACTTGGCGACGCCCTTTTTTCTTTCCCTTTAAGACGTTGAAAAGTAGCATGTCGACCGCGGAAACTGAGGCCCCTTCCAAGCTGGATCTCCAAGTCAAGATCGATGCGCCAACCACCTGCGAACGGCACGTTGTTGTGACCGTCCCTCGCGCCGAAATCGATCGTTACTTCCGTCAAGCGTACGACGAGATCGCACCCAAGGCTGATTTGCCCGGATTCCGCGCTGGCAAGGTACCTCGCAAACTCCTCGAATCCAAGTTCCGCAAGACCGTTGCTGATCAAGTCAAAAGCAACCTGGTCATGGATAGCCTCCAGCAGATCACCGATGGAGGTACTTTCTCCGCCATTTCCGAGCCGGATATGGACTACGGAGCCGTCAATCTGCCCGATACCGGCGATTTCACCTTCGAATTCAAAATCGAAGTGCGTCCTGAATTCTCGACCCCCAATTGGAAAGGCTTGTCGCTGGTCAAGACGGAGTTCCCCGTTTCGGACCTCGACGTCGAACGCCAATTGCAACGCACCCTCGAACGAGTCACTCCTGGCGAAGCATGGGATGGCGAAGCGGCCCTCGGCGATCGCGTGCTCGTCAACGCCGTCTTCTCGGTCGATGGCAAGGACATCAGCTTCCTCGAAGAAGAACTGATCACTCTGCGACCGAAATTGAGCTTGGCCGATTCGGTCATCGAGAACTTCGGTGAACTGATGCAGGGTAAGAAGGAAGGGGACGCGGTCGAGTTCGATTTCACGATCCTCGAAACCTCCCTGAATGAAGCCTTTCGAGGCAAGGCAGTCCACGCCACCTTCGATATCCTCGAGATTCGCCGAGTAAATGCAGACGCTCTGGGCTCGACGCAATTGGACAGCTTGGGATTCGACTCAGTCGATGAGCTCAAGAACTTTGTTCGCAGCGAACTCACTCGCCAAGCGGAGTACTACCAGAATATGGAACTCCGCGAACAAATCGTCACCAAACTCATCGAAGGTGCTAACTGGGAACTGCCACCAGGTTTGGTGCGTCGGCAAGCCGATCGTGAACTGCAACGCCGCGTTCTCGATCTGCGCCGAAACGGATTCTCAGACGACCAAATTCGCAACGTCGTCAACAACATGCGTCGCAACATCGAGGACACCACGCAAGTGGCCCTCCGCGAACACTTTGTCCTCGAAAAGATTGCCGAAGATCTCAAAATCGAACCTTCGGAATCCGAATACGATGATGAAATCAAGTTGATCGCAGAGCAAAGCGACCTTCCACCTCGACAAGTTCGTGCCAAGCTCGAACGGACTGGGCAAATGGATGCCCTCCGCAACCAGATCCTGGAACGCAAAGTTATCAACCAAATCGTCGAGGGGGCTTCCCTCACCACGAAAGAAGGCGATTCGATCCTGAAGGCTGATCCAGAAGAGTTCTCCGTTGAGTTCCTCGTGGCGCCGGTCGCTGCAGCACTTCCGGAAGCTCGATATGATGAAAAGCCCGAGGACGGTGCGCCTGACAAAGGGATGGTCAAGCCGACCTAGTTTCGGTTGCCATCCAGCGTTGGTCGATTCCTCTCCTCTCAACCACCTCACGACCGATGGATAACTCGGAACCCAAGCCGCCGATTCTGCCGGAAGCCTTGGGTGAGGACGAAAAGAGACGGCCTATGCCGGCCGACGAACCCGGCTCGGCCCTCGTCAGTGAAGATCTCATCGACATGATGCAACGTACCGTCGCTCGGCTCCAAGCCGACGGTACCTCGCGCGGCGATCTCAAAATCCTCAGCCGCACTCTCCGCGAACTTCGGTACGCATTCAAAGTCTTCCAACCGTATCGCCGGCGACGCAAAGCCACTATCTTCGGCTCCGCGCGAACGCCCCCGGATCATCCCGCCTACATCCAGGCAGCCGAACTGGGACGCCGTATCGCCGAACATGGTTGGATGGTGATCACTGGAGCCGGTGGCGGCATCATGGAAGCCGGCCATCTCGGCGCAGGCAAAGAAATGTCGATGGGGCTCAACATCATGCTCCCCTTCGAGCAGTCGGCCAATCCGTTCATCAATGGTGACCCGAAGCTGGTTACCCTCAAGTACTTCTTCACACGCAAGCTAATGTTCATCAAAGAATGCAGCGGTGTGGTCTGCTGTCCCGGTGGCTTCGGGACGCTCGATGAGACGTTGGAGATTTTGACATTGCTGCAAACCGGCAAGCAGACGCTTCTGCCTCTTGTCCTGCTTGATACTGCAGGTGGCGAGTATTGGAAACATGTCGAAGGCTTCTTCAAAACTGAGTTGCTCGCCCAGCGGCTCATCAGCGAAGAGGATCTGCATCTCTACAAGACCACTGACTCGATCGATGTTGCGATTCAAGAGTTGTTATCGTTCTATCGCGTGTATCACAGCATGCGCTATGTGAACGACCTCCTGGTCCTTCGAATTTCGACGGCGTTAAGCCCCGAGCGGATCGATCATCTCAATACGGAGTTTGCTGACATCCTCGTCTCAGGTTGTATCGAGCAGCGGGACGCACTGCCCGAGGAGTCGACGGAACCCGAGCTTGCGGAACTGCCGCGGATTGTGTTGCACTTCAACCGCCGAAATCTCGGGCGACTTCGTCAGCTGATCGATGCAATCAACGCCGTCGCCGTCGTTTAACGCATTCGAGTAGAAGGACTTACACCAGCACTACAGTGTCATTCGTGCGTGGCACGGATTGTACCGACTGACTGTGTCGGGTAGAGAATGAATTTCAGGAATAGCACGTTCGTCTGGCATTTTGCGATGGCATTCATGGGGATTGCAGAGGCTTGGTGGTAGGTTTTTCGGCGTTGTTTGTCGCCGTCTCCTGGAGTTGTTGGAAGTTAGCTCGGCCACGTAGAGAATCGAAGTCAGAGGACTGAAGTTCTTCTTTCTGGATGCGGCCTCCCTCAATGGCTTCAGCGAGAAGAGATGTGGCTTGATCGGCGAATCGATCGGAATCCGTTTGTGTGATTCCCGATTCGTCGTTGTTACCAAAGCTTGCAAGACGTGCGAGCGCTCGAGCAAGCTCGAAGCCAATGTTGCTGGGAGGGTTCGGATCCGCCCTCAAAATGTCAACGTACTTTTTGAGATGTTCGACTCCTTGAGCGATGCGTCCTAGATGAATGTGAGCCTCGCTCATCTTGAGATGGCAGTCGGCGAGATCCTTCTTGTAATCCGCGTTCGTCGGGGCATCCTTCAACAGTGTCTGAAGGTGCCCTTGAGATGATTCGATGGCCGCGAGCGCCTCTTCCATCTTTCCCAATTGCTTCTGAAGTAGACTAATGTTTTTGTAAGTGCTGGCCAGATCGACGCGGAATCCAGGTACCTCTGGATGATCAGCCACCAGTTTCTGACGGATTTCTCGCGCAATCTCAAATGCCGCCAAAGCGTTGGATGGTTCACCTAGTCGGATTTGCACGATGGCAATACTGTTGTAGTTGCTAGCGAGGTCGTCCTGGTAATCGGTATTTGTGGGTTGGTCGTTGACAAGTTTCTGATTGATGTCTCTGCAATTTTCAAAGGCAGCAAGTGAATCGCCGGTCTGCCCTAGTTGGTCCAGCACAATGCCGATACTGTGGTAGCTGGCAGCGAGATCACTTCGGAAACGGTTCACCGCAGGGTGGGCTCTCGCGATTTTTTGGCGAACATCGCGGGCTTTCTGGTGAGCCGCCAATGCGGCACTGCGATCTTTCCTTCGCATCAAGTTCGCAATGTTGTACAGGCTTTGGGCCAGATCGCTTTGGTATTCCACGACATCTGGATAGTCTTCTGAAAGTCTCTGTCTCAATTCCCGTGCGCGCTCGTGGGAGGCCAGGGCTTTGTCGGAGTCATCGAGTAAGTTTGCGATATTGTTGTAGCTATCTGCAAGTTCACTCTGGTAACGAG
>JALOQW010000230.1 GCA_025459275.1 Pirellula sp. | reverse complement strand
AAGCTGCTTCACCGGCCGCACGAGGCGACCGGGGTCGTGTCGAGGTGGCGCTCGTGAGTAGCCAACGAAGCGTTGGCTCCGAAGCCTCCGAGGCCACCGGGGACCGGAGAGTGCACATCAGTATAACGAACGAGAACGATTGGCACCGGTTTTAGGTCCGCAGGACCGACAGAACTTTAGCCCGGACCGTAAGGTCCGGGTCCACGCTGCTCCCCAAAACCCCGAAGGGGTGACAGAATTTGCGTGGTGTTGGGGAAGTACCATTCCGCTGCTCGCTACACAACTGATGGATCCGACGTTATCCCGAAGAGATTCAAGACATTAGCCGGTTGTGGCATCGCGGCTCCGGTTCATGGCCTATTTCCCCGACAAGGCATTGCGTACAGATCATATTGGCAGGATTCGGACTCGTGATTTTGATCGGTCAACCACGACCAAAGCGCCGCTGTCCAAGTCAGATTGATGTTGCTTAACCGCCGCAACGACGGTCGGAGCCATGCTATCGGGCAATACGTCTTGACCTCGGACTTGGATGACACTTGGCCCTGATGAATGCGTTAGTGCGAGCATTGTTCCGAAGTCGAGATCATGTGTGAATACGGTATAACCATGAGATCGAGCCCAGTCCATGATTTCACGGTCCGTCGCTCTCGGGTCACCGACCGTGGACCAGTGAACGGATGTCAAGCCTTGTTTGGCCAGTTCGGCTACCCAATCGGGAGACAAGTTCATATCAATCAAAATCTGAATGCTCATGGAGTGGCCAAAGGTACGTCACGTTCTTCCATGCGCCATGCCGCGTAGGCCAAACACTGAGCGATGTCTTCCGATTCAAGGTAGGGGTATGCTTTGAGTATTTCGTCACGCGAGCGTCCGGCCGCAAGTAGCCCAAGCACCATCCCTACGGTAACACGCTGACCACGAATACAAGGTTTGCCGCCCATCACAGCCGGGTCGAAAGTAATGCGATCCATTGCTGTCATTTGTATGTGCTTCCTGTTCTCGTAAAAAAACGAATAGCAGTCTAACTCGACTAAAGCGGAGCGGAACGGTGGGATCGATTGAACGTTGAACGGAGTGGCTTCGTCAGCTCGTAATTGACAGTATACAGTAATCCGGTGGTGCGCTATCGCGACCACCGGCTAATGGCTCAAGCCCCATTCGGGGCATACAGGAGGTAAGCGATAGCGAATCGACCACCGAGAACGAGGAGCTACGTCACCACTAGCAACCGAGCCGACCGCGACTTCGTCGCAATCGTGATCGACGATGAATCGCCATCAGACACGGGATCTATCGCCCCGTCCGGGCGGAACTTCTACCAGTCCTTCGGACCTCAAGACGGCGCGGATCGACGTACGCGAACTATCCGTTCGCGAAACGTTCCTGCAGAGATAACACACTCATCTCTTTTTCTTTGGCCACTTGCATGGCCTCGACTGCTATCGTGCCCGCCGAGAGCGTCGTGATGCAGGGGACTCCGAACTGTACGGCAGCGGCGCGGATGCGACCTTCGTCCGTTCGAGCCCCTTTGCCACTCGGCGTGTTGATAATCAGCGAAACATCATCGTTCTTGAGATAGTCGATCAAGTTCGGATGCCCTTCGGCCAATTTCTTGATTCGAGTTACCGGGATCCCCGCCTTCTCAATCTCGGTTGCCGTACCCGTGGTCGCAAGAAGCTTGTAGCCCATGTCGTGAAGCTGCCGCGCGACTCTATCGATGCCTGGGCGTTGACGAGCCGCGATGCTCAAGAAAACATTGCCTGTCTCGGGAAGCAATGTACCGGCGGCGATCTGGCTCTTGTTGAACGCAATAGCAAAGTCGTCGCTGATCCCCATGACTTCACCAGTCGATCGCATCTCGGGCCCGAGGACGATATCGACGCCGGCGAACTTGCGGAACGGGAAGACCGCTTCTTTGACCGAGATGCTGCGGGGGATCGGTTCACCCGTGATGTTGAGATCCTTCAGTTTCAGACCGACCATGACCTTGGCGGCGATGTTGGCGACTGGGACGCCCGTAGCTTTGGCGACAAACGGGACGGTTCGGCTGGCTCGCGGGTTGACTTCAAGCACATAGACCACGTGTCGGCCATCTTCCTCATGCTTGACCGCAAATTGCACATTCATCAAGCCTACGACCCGAAGTCTCTTGGCCATGGCGTACGTGGCGTTGCGAATTTCATCCAGAACTTCTGGCGATAGAGAGAACGGAGGCATCACGCAGGCGGAATCTCCGGAATGTACGCCGGCCTCTTCAATGTGCTCCATGATTCCCATAATGACGACATCGTCGCCATCGGAAACCGCGTCGACATCGACTTCCGTGGCGTCCTCAAGGAAGCGATCGATCAGAACGGGTTGCCCTTGAGCAACGACGAAGGCCTCTGCAACAAATCGATCGAACTGGGATTGGTCGTAGCAGATCTCCATCGCACGCCCACCGAGGACAAAGCTAGGGCGGACCAAACAAGGAAATCCGATCTTCTGCACCTCGGCCCGAGCCTGCGTCATGTTGCGGACGATTCCGTTGGCCGGCTGATGCAGCTTCAGGTCTTCGATGAGCTTCTGGAATTTCTCGCGATCTTCAGCATCTTCGATGGTTTCAACACTTGTGCCGACGATGGGAACCCCGGCATTGGCAAGGGCACGCGCCAGGTTCAATGGCGTTTGGCCACCGAACTGCACAATCACGCCATCCGGCTGCATGCGGTCGAAGATATTGAGGACATCTTCGGTCGTGAGGGGCTCAAAGAACAGAAGGTCGCTCGTGTCATAGTCGGTGCTGACCGTTTCCGGATTGCTATTGACCATGATCGATTCGATCCCGATCTCGCGCAATGCGTAACTGGCGTGGCAGCAGCAGTAATCGAACTCGATCCCCTGACCGATTCGGTTGGGGCCCCCTCCGAGAATCATTACCCGCTTCTTGCCTGGAACCTTGGCCGGGGTTTCGTCCTCAGACTCGTACGAACTGTAGTAGTACGGCGTATAAGCTTCGAACTCTGCAGCACATGTATCGACCGATTTGAAGGTAGCAACGATGCCGCGAGTCTTGCGCCATTCGCGAACTTCGTCATCATCGCTGGCCAACACATTCGCGAGCTGCCGATCGGAGAATCCGAATTGCTTGGCTTGTCGCATGGTGGCCGCATCGATTTCCGCCAAGGATCCGATCTGGCGAAGATGTTGTTCCATTTCGACCAGTTCTCGCAATTGATCGAGGAACCACGGGTCGATGTTGGTGATCGTGTAGATCTCGTCGTTGCTCAATCCATGAAGCATCGCATAGCGAAGATACCATACGCGCTCTGAGTTAGGGCGCGACAATTTGCTTCGAATATCTTCATCGTCGGGGCGCCGGTCGGTGTACCAAAGATCCTTGGTGTCCGATCCAAAACCGAACGCACCTACTTCCAGTCCTCTGAGTGCCTTTTGAAAGGACTCTTTGAAGGTACGGCCGATGGCCATTGTTTCGCCAACGCTCTTCATTTGAGTCGTCAGCGTCGAGTCCGCTTCGGGAAACTTTTCAAAGGCAAAGCGTGGGATCTTGGTAACGACATAGTCAATGGTAGGCTCAAAACAGGCCTGCGTTTTCTGTGTAATGTCGTTTTGCAATTCCCACAAACGAAACCCAACGGCCAGTTTGGCTGCGATCTTGGCGATCGGGAACCCGGTCGCTTTGCTTGCCAGGGCGCTTGAACGACTGACCCGAGGATTCATCTCGATGACGATCATCCGACCCGTGGTTGGATGAATGGCAAACTGGATGTTCGAGCCTCCCGTCTCGACCCCGATTTCGCGAATGATTGCGAGACTGGCATCGCGCATCCGCTGATATTCTTTGTCGGTCAGGGTCTGCGCGGGAGCCACCGTAATGGAGTCGCCGGTATGTACTCCCATCGGATCAAAATTCTCGATCGAGCAGATGATCACGACGTTGTCGTCCTTGTCCCGCATGACTTCCATCTCATACTCTTTCCAACCGATGATCGATTCCTCAATCAGAACTTCCGTGATGGGAGAGAGGGTCAATCCGTTTTGGACAAGGGAATCGAATTCATCGCGGTTGTAGGCGATGGCCGATCCGCTTCCGCCCATGGTAAAGCTTGGTCGCACGACGCAGGGCAAACCGACCTCGGCCAGGACCTTTCTGGCTTCGTCGATCGAATGAACAACGTCACCGCGGCAGACTTCCATGCCGATCTTTTCCATGGCCGACTTGAAGGCATCCCGAGCCTCGGCTTTATGGATGACTTCGGGATTGGCACCGATCATCTCGCACTGGAATCGCTCCAGCACCCCGTGCTTGGCCAAGTCCATGGCGATGTTCAGGGCTGTTTGGCCTCCGAGAGTTGGCAGGATGGCGTCAGGCCGCTCCCGCTCAATGACTTTGGCAACAATCTCCCAAGTCAACGGTTCAATGTAGGTTCGAGCAGCGATCGCAGGATCGGTCATGATGGTGGCTGGATTGCTGTTGACCAGCACCACCTCATAACCTTCTTCCCGGAGCGCTTTGCAGGCTTGAGTGCCTGAATAATCGAACTCGCACGCTTGTCCGATGACAATCGGACCCGAGCCGATGAGGAGAATCTTATGGATATCGTCGCGTCGGGGCACTTCGTTTCCTATTTACGTCGGAACAATGGGCCGGCGTACCGAGCTCCTTCACCGAGTTCTTCTTCGATGCGGAGGAGTTGATTGTATTTTGCCATGCGATCCGAACGCGAGGCAGAGCCCGTCTTGATTTGACCGGTCGACATTGCGACGGCCAGATCTGCGATCGTCGCATCCTCGGTTTCGCCACTTCGGTGGCTCGAGATGCTCGTGTATCCGTTTCGATGCGCCAATTGAATCGCTTCGATCGTTTCGGTCAGGGTGCCAATTTGGTTGACCTTGATCAAGATGCTGTTGGCGATCCCCGAATCGATGCCGCGCTGCAAGCGATCGGTATTGGTCACAAACAAGTCATCCCCAACCAACTGAATCTTGTTACCGACCCGTTCGGTCAATTTCTTCCACGAATCCCAGTCGTCTTCGGAACATCCGTCTTCGATGGAGCAAATCGGATACTTGTCGACCCAGGCAGACAGGAAGTCAACCATCGCTTCGCCTGAGAGTTGTTTGCCGTCGATCGTGTACTTCTTGGTGGCTTCGTCGTAGAACTCGGTCGCAGCAACATCGAGCGCGATGAAGATCTGCTTGCCCGGTTCGTAACCAGCTCGCTGGATCGCTTCCATGATCAGATCCAAGGCTTCTTGGTTGCTCTTCAAGTCGGGAGCAAAGCCACCTTCGTCACCCACGGCGGTGTTGAGTTTCTTTTCGCCGAGGACTTTTTTCAAGTTGTGGAAAATCTCCGTTCCCGCTCGGAGGGCCTCGGAGAAGGAGTCGAAGCCTAGAGGCATGACCATGAATTCTTGAACGTCCACGGAGTTGTCCGCATGCTGACCGCCGTTCACGATGTTCATCATCGGGGCGGGGAGCAAGTGTGCACCGGCGCCACCAAGGTACCGATACAGTGGTTGATTGGTGAATTGGGCGGCTGCCTTAGCCGTTGCGAGCGATACGCCGAGGATGGCGTTGGCCCCCAAATTCTTCTTATTCGGGGTCCCGTCCAGTTCGCACATGTTGCGATCGATGCCGCGTTGATCCAACGCGTCCGCTCCGATCAAGGCGTCGGCGATCTTGGTGTTGATGTTTTCAACCGCCTTGAGCACTCCTTTACCCATGTACTTGGACTTGTCACCGTCTCGCAATTCCCAAGCTTCGTGGGCTCCGGTACTGGCCCCGCTAGGAACGGCGGCGCGGCCGTGCGAACCGTCGACCAGTCTGACTTCGACTTCTACGGTCGGGTTGCCACGAGAATCGAAAATTTGACGGCCTTGGATGTGCTCAATCAAGCTCATTTGTCTTGCTCGAAGGGGTTGGTGGGAGGGAACAATGTCCAGGTGTGGCCGAATTCTGTACGATATTCCCAGAATTGGCTAGAAGGCCGACCAAAAACGATTGAGCGAAAGGGTTTATCCACGTGTTCACAGGATTAGTCGAAGGGATGGTAACGCTGGTCGAGCGATCCGTCGAAGGAGCTGGCCAGGCGCTCACCTTCGATTTGGGGCCTCTCGCTCAAGGCGTCCAGATCGGCGACAGCATCGCATTATCGGGGTGCTGCCTGACCGTAATCCGCATGGACGGTACTCGCTGCACCTTTGAACTTGGGTCGGAAACCTTGTCGCGAACGCTGTTTCAGGAGCTCGCTGTCGGAGGCCAAATCAATTGCGAGCGATCATTACGAGCTGGAGATCGTTTGGGGGGGCATTTCGTCACGGGGCACGTGGATGCTGTCGGCACGGTCATCGAACGAAAAGACGAAGGGGAATGGCGATTCCTTCACTTCAACGGGCCGCCGGGACTGATGCGTCACATGGCGGAAAAGGGTTCAGTCGCCGTCGACGGTGTCAGTCTGACCATTGTCCAAGCAGATGACCAACAATTCAGCGTGGCATTGATTCCCCATACGCTCGAGGTCACCACGCTCGGGGCCTTGGAAAAGGGGAGTCGTGTTCACCTCGAAAGCGATATCCTCGCAAAATACGTCGCCCGACAGCTGGAAGCCAAGGCTTAAAGGTTGCGGGACCTGCAGGCATGACCGTATGCTATGGACCCCTAAAATTCTGAGTGCCAGGGTTCGACCCTAGGCTGGAACGAGATCGGATCTGTTATGTCGAAAAATACGAAGGTGTCGGTCGTCGAAGCCGAATCAGAGAAATTCCCATTCGCCTATCGGTCGCCCCTCAAGTTCGGCGGCCGTGTGGTGAATGATGTGACGGTCTTTCGGGCCACGATCACTCTCGAGGACAAAGGCAAAAAGAAAACCGCTCACGGGATCGGCGAAATGACGATGGGAACGGCGTGGGCCTGGCCGAGCACCCAAATGAGTCCAGAACAAGTCCTCCGCACCATTCTCGTTTTGGCAGAACGTATCACTGCTGCCGCAACGAAACTCGATCCCGCATCGCACCCGCTCCACCTCGCAGCTCAGCTGAAGCCGATCGCGAAACAGCTTGCGTCCGAATTGGCAACTGCCATGAAGCTCGGAGAACCAATCCCTGACCTCGCCATCGCGCTCGCGACCTCCCCAATCGATATT
>JALOQW010000017.1 GCA_025459275.1 Pirellula sp. | reverse complement strand
GATCCGCTAGCATTCGTCTTTGGCAAAGTCGGCCTCAACGCGATGGTCGGCATTGTTTCTGTCTCCGCAGTCATCGCGACCGCGAGTGTTTTTCTTGTTTTTCAACTAGGACAACCACGCATCTTCATGAGCATGGCACGTGACGGGATGCTTCCCAAGTCCTTTGCTCGAATCCATCCTCGTTTTAAGACGCCATCGTTTGCAACCATCATCACGGGAGTCATGGTCGCTCTACCCACTCTCTTTTTGAGTGCTCAAGTCGTGACCGACCTGGCCGCGATTGGAACGTTGTTCGCCTTCATGCTGGTCTCAGCCGGGATCCTGGTTGTGGGACGGGGCAAAGTGACCGATGAGAACCGATCGATGGCCGGATTCCACGTCCCTTACTTCGATGGTCGCATTTGGGTACCGTTGGCCTTTATCGCCTACACCGTTCTCCTTCCGAGACTCCCGAGCAATCACTTCCTCTACGGCGATTGGTGGACAACGGAAGGTTTTCATTGGGATCGCATACCCTATCTCTTCTTCTATGCGATATTCGCTGCGGTAACGATTTGGTCGGTGCGGCATCGTTGGTCGACGATCCCCGTCTTCGGAATTGTGATCAATCTCTATCTGATCGCGGGACTGGGAGCAGGAAATTGGATCCGGTTTAGCGTTTGGTGTGTTGCGGGCATCATCGTTTATGCGTTGTACAGTTATCACAACAGCAACTATCGCCGCTCGTACGATGCGTCTTGAGGAGCAGCCTCGGGTTAAAGGTCCTTTTGAAGAATCCGCGAGACCGACATGGTTCGATTCCACTTTTACCACTGCTTTGGAAGGGTTGGTCAAGATGGCTCTGTTTCAGCGCGAGCCATCAATCATTACGTGGAATTGGTCCATATGCGGCTTGCCGAAGCAGTCCAATCCGCGGACTTCGCCTCCTTTGAGGATCTGATACTCTCCGTTGCAATCGCACGCGGTGGTCAGAAACGGATCGAGGTTGAAATGCATCCAATGGATGCCACTATCGAGGAGAAGGAACATCTACTCAGACAGATCGAATCGCTCGAAGCCCCGCTTATCCATGCATCGCCACTTGCGTTTGCGTTGCACATCACCACGCGGTCAAAGCGTAACTCCCCACCCTCGATCTCGATATTCCCGAGGCTCCGTAGCTCCATTGAATCCAAGGGCTTAGAGAATGCGCTCCTCGAGGCCTTTGACATGCCATCCGAACAAACGCTTATTGTGTCGAACGATGCGAGATCGGCTCTAGCGTCCTGGTGGCGACGATTGCTTCGTCTGATAGGTCTGAAGCAGCAACCGCATCCTAACACAGATCCGCCAGAGCCCTCGGCTCGCGATCTGTTTACGGCTCAGGAGCACTGGATTCAAAGTTGCGAAGCGATGGCTGATGAGTGTTCCTGGATCGATCTCAAGCGAGGTATGGTCAACGCTCCCGATGACTATCGGTACCAAATCGCATTTGCGGCAAAACACGCTCAGCAAGAAGCGTGGGCCTCAGCGATCGAGTGTTATGAAAAACTGACCCACCGCTTCGAGAATTTAGCACCGCTTATTGGACGATGCGCTGCTTGCCAAAGGAACGCTGGCAACTCCCAAGCGGCACTGATTGCGTACTCCAAAGCCATTGAAATGGCGCCCCATGAAGCCTCCTATTGGTGGCATCGCTCTTTGATATATCAGGAATTGAATGCTTGGGAGCAAGCCGAACGAGATCTCGACGAGGCGATCCGTCTATTTCCAATCGACCCCGACCTTTTCTTGTATCGTGCCCAGGTTCGCCTCCAGCGACACGCCCCATCAGGAGCGATCGAGGATTATCGGGAAGCGGTTCGCTTAGATCCGAACTTTGGCTACGCTCATTTTCGCTTGGGATGGCTCTACTCCTGCCAGGAAGAGAATAACGGCAAGGCCGCCATCGATCATCTGACGAAAGCGGTCGCGTTGATGAACGACATGAACGTTCGGCTTCATCGAGCCATGGCTTATCTGACACAGAACAAGTACGCATTAGCGATGGAGGATTGCGAATACTCGCTAAAGCATGAACCAAACAATGCACTGGCACACGGCATCCGAGGTCGAATTCTACAATGCGAAGGACAATTCGACGAAGCGATCGTCGCATGTTCGAGAGCGATCGACCTTGGTCATGAGTCCCCAGCCGTCTTTCTCTCTCGTGCGATCGCTTATGCCGCGACGGACCAGCCAACGTTAGCGATATCCGATTGCGACGCAGCACTAGCACTCGAACCTGAAAACGCTTGGGCCATACAGTTGCACGGCCGATTGAGACTGCAGATGGGGGACTTAGACTCAGCCATGAAAGCCTTTGAGCAAGCCCGCGACTTGATTCCAGACTGGGCAGAGCCTCGAGAGCATTTGTCCCTGGTGCATCGCATGAAGGAGAATCCTCAAGCGTCGGTCGAAGAGCTAACTTCCCTCATTGAACGTCAGCCAAAACAGGCGTCGCATTATGTCCATCGTGCCTTCGCCTATACGCAGTTGCAAGAGTACCAGAAGGCGGCGAGCGATTACGATCGAGCCATTGAGCTCGAACCTGAAAATGAACAGCTCTATTACCTGAGGGGCACTTTTCGAACCAATTGCCAAGATTTCGAGCTCGCACTGGCCGATTTCGAACGTTTCTTGGCGATCCATGGTGGCAACGACAATGTTCGTGCGCATCAAGCCGACTTGCTGATGCGGTTGAACCGCTACCAGGAAGCGCTAGACATCTACGCGGAGTTGATTGCAAAGCATCCGGAGAATCCTCTTGCTTATTCAGGTAGAGCCTTTGCGTCAGCGGCACTGGGTAATACCGAGCAGGCCCAGGAAGATACCTACCGAGCCATTGAAATCGCGCCGGAAATGGCTGGCGGCATAAGCCGCAGTACAGAAGCCGCCAGTTTTTATCGTCTCATGCGCGCCCAAGACTACGATGCAGCCTTGGAAGCTGCAGACAACATGGTGGCGGACTACCCGGAAGAATCTCTTGGCTATCGGCTTCGTGCCCATGTGAGATGGGAACGAGAAGAATATGTCGAGTCCTGCGAAGATTACACTCGGGTGATGGATATGGACGGTCCGACTTCGGATTGCCTCAGCTCGCGAGGTCAGGTGCAGGCGGAACTAGGTGAATGGGAACTTGCGTTGGCTGATTTGAATCAAGCAGTCGACATGGCGCGTAAAGCTGGTGAAACGATCGTCCTTGCGTATGCGTTGAATGGCCGTTCCTTGACCTTGGCAGGGATGGGGAGGGACCAGGAGTCGGAACGGGATTTTGGCGAGTCTGTCAGTCTGTGTCCAACGAATCCTTGGGTCTACTATCATCGCGGCATCCGAATGTTTCAGCGCAAGGAACGGAAAGAGGCTCGAATCCTACTCGAGTTAGCCCTGGAGTTTGACCATCCGCCACTTTCAAAACGGAAGAAGCAGCGAGCCAGCATGGCCCTTTCACAGCTCGCGAGCGAGCAACAGTAAAATCTGCATTAGATTCCATCGAGACCAACCTAGTGGTCGATGTCATTGGATCCATGTCCGAAACGCGTCGTCATCAACGTTTCGGCCACTGACTACAAGGACGATATCTCCTTCCCCCGATATGTCGAACTTGCCAGCCAGGGCTGCAGCTACAGTGATCGCTCCAGAGGGCTCCGCACGGAGACCGTGCTTCATGTACAACCAAGCCATCGCACAGCGGGTCTCGCCGTCGCTTATCAATACCGATTGTGGAACCAAACGTTTCAGGATCGGCCAGTTGTGTACGCCGACGTCGTAGGAAAGCAGCCCGTCACAGATGCTGGTTGGCTTCGTGATTCGAACGCGTTCCTGAGCCTGGAGTGACTGAAAGAAATCCCCTGCCCCTTCTGGCTCAACACCGATCAACTTGGCTGAAGGAAAACCATCCGCAATGGCGAGAGCATGTCCGGCCATCAGACCTCCGCCGCTCACTGCGCAAACGAAGTGCGATACATCCCGCCCATGTCGCTTCAACTCCTCGACGATCTCCAGTCCACCCACCCCATTTCCTGCGATCACATACGGATCATCATACGGGGATGCCTGGAGCGCATTCTCATGCTCCGAGATCTCGCGCGCTAGTTTATCGCGAATGCCTGTCTGATGGTCCGTCGCAATATCGTAAGTACGAATCTCGGCGCCAAAGGAACGAGTCAACTCGAACTTGATCTTGGGAGCAGACTCCGGCATGACAATGATCACACGTTTGTTGTATCGCATTCCCGCGAATGCGAGTCCTGATGCGAAGTTGCCCGAGGAGTGGGCTGCCACGGGCCGCTTGTCCAGTTCGTCCAAATGGTTCGCTAACCAGTTCAATGCCCCCATCAACTTGAACGACCCAACAGGCGTCCAACCGTAGTCCTTAAGCCAGACTCGCCGATCCCCTGTCAGTCCGAGCGCTTTTTCCAACGCATACGAACGAATGAGCGGTACCTCGGAAATGTGATCCTTCAATACAAGCCGTGCAGTACGAATGTCCTCGATTGTTACTTCGCGCATGGGTAGGGGGATCCTAGGGGGTCTGAATTGCGAGTGCTGCTCGACTGGGTTAGGATATTTAGGAATCCGTTGAAATCGCAGAGCCTCAAGAAGAATTTAAAGGACCCTAGCTATGTCCATCATAGAGAAAAATGTCGGGTCGCGATGGGATTATGCTGCGTACGCAGCCATCCCACCGGACGGAAAAAGGCATGAAATCATTCATGGAGAACATTTCGTGAATCCAGCGCCCAATCTGTATCATCAGGAAGTCTCCCGCCACATTCAGTTCCAACTCTACACCCAGATTGAGTTGACCGGTTTGGGGAAAGTCATCAACGCGCCCGTCGATCTGCAATTGTCGAACCACGACATCGTTCAACCCGACTTGGTCATTGTCACGAAAGAACGCAAACACATCCTAACACCCACGAAGATCAAGGGAGTGCCAGATCTGGTCGTTGAGATTCTGTCCCCTTCGAATCCCGATCACGACCTCAGGACCAAGCGTCAACTCTACGAAAGCTCGGCTATTCCTGAGTACTGGATCGTTCTGCCAGAAGAACATCAGATCCTGCAGCTCTTGCTTGTGAATGGGCAATACTCTGAGTCGATCGAAACGGAGTCCATCACGATGAAGGTGGCACCTCATGTCACTGTCGATCTGACTCGGGTTTGGTAGTCGTTTGTAACCTCACCTGCAAACCTTGTCTCCATGATTCGCTATTTCTACGCTGCTTTATCGATCGCGGGTTTGCTGATGCCCATGATTTGTTTCGGGATCCATTTCTCGCGAGGGGGCGATTCTGCGTGGAGTGAGTTCTTCGCCGCACCCTTTGCCACATGGGTCATCTCGGGATTCAGTTGGGACCTGATGCTGACCGCGACCGCGTGCACCGTCTGGATGGCCGTCGAATCCAAACGACTGGGGATGCGCGGATTTGTTTGGCACTTTCTGTTGATCTTCGCTGTCGGTATCTGCTTCGCACTGCCGACGTTCTTGTATCGCAGAGAGGGTTACCTGAGTAACCTGAGAAGCAAGGAAACCGGACGCTAGTGCGTCGCAGTGGATCGTACCAAACTGAGCATGAAAGCAGCCCACATGGCAAAGCATCGCATCTATACGATGACTTTCGCGAGTGTGTACCCTCACTATCTCGCGAAAGCGGAAAAGAAGGGACGCTCCAAGGACGAGGTCGATGAAATCATTCGATGGCTCACGGGCTACTCTCAAAAGGCATTCGAAGCTCATCTGGAAAAGCAAACCAACTTCGAGACATTTTTTGAAAAGGCTCCGAACCTGAATCCTCTGCGCACCCTAATCAAGGGAGTTATATGTGGTGTTCGGATCGAAGAGATCGAAGACCCATTGATGAAGGAGGTTCGCTATCTCGACAAATTGATCGATGAGCTAGCGAAAGGTAGACCGATGGACAAGATCTTGCGAAAGGAAGGCTAATCCAACCCAGGAGAGCCCCACCTGTAATCGCAATACTGCTCACTGACGGTAGTGGATGTTTTTAAACTCCCCTGTGAACATGGATCTTTGACAAGATCCGCGGCTGGACTCCTTCTCCGCGTGGGCGAAGGAGCCATATGCTTCATTCAAGCCTCGATATCAGCTTGGTCATTCGAGCGACGAAGCGTCCCAGGTGTCGCCTGCGTCTTTCGTGCCGATGGCACCCCAGGCACCGTACGGACTGGGGGCATTAGAGCGTGCGCCATCCATGCCTTCGGGAGCGGGAAGACTTTGATCTCCAGCATCAACCGAGTTGGGGATGTACCGAACGTTGTTGTCCGCAAAGCAGATGTGGACACCGCTGCCATGGTAACTGGATGCACTGTACAAACCCCAGCCCCAATCACCGACGCTGCAGGATGGTGAGTTCGGCGGCAAAATGGTGACGAAGCCCGAGTGTCCCAGGTAACCATCTTGCATTCGGATCCCCTGCGAGTGGCGGCATATTGGCTCCACAGACGGAATGTATCGATCTGCGATCGCTACGTTGCGGCAGTTAATCGGCGTTTGAATGGAATCACCGCGGTTGATGGCCAATGCACCCTGAATTCGAATCTTGCCCTGGCCTTGACCGAGATTTTGGCTTGGTGTCGTCCCCACTTCACCGAGAATAGCCGTGTATGCGGTTCCATCGGTGAAATCCGCCAAGCGTCTTGCATAGCGTCCCTGGAACGCCCCGCGCGTGGTGGCCGGATGCCACGCCGCGTCGTTATTGAGGGCCGTATCTCCGTAGCAGACAACATAATTCGTACGAGGGCTTCCATCATCGGCCCAATTGGCGTCGGGATTCATCCTGCCTGGATCGGAAGGGCAACGGATATTGGCGATCTGCGTTCTCCATGGAGTATACAACCCTCCAGCCATGTCCCAAGGCGCACGCCCAGGAAGGAAAGTCTGGCCGCCATTTTGAAAAGGCCCTTGGATCTGTTGATAAAGCGTCGTTTGTTCCATTTGAGGCAAAACCGAGATCAAAGTGGAATAGCGACCGATCGCAACGCGTCCAACATTCGGATCTGCATCAAAGATGTGACCACCAGGGTAGGAACCATCCAAATGCGGTCCGCCGGCGCCGTGAGGCATCCGTTTGTAGGCCGATTCATAGTTCAAAATCGCCAATCCATATTGTCGAATGTTATTGCTGCACGACATTCGACGGGCCGCTTCCCGAGCCGCCTGAACTGCAGGGAGCAACAATCCAACCAATATCCCAATGATGGCAATCACCACCAGCAACTCTACGAGGGTAAACCCCGTGCGTACACGACGAGTCATGTGTACCTCACATCTTAAAAAGAGCACCAAATGTGCGATTCCCATTCGAATCATCGAATGTCACAGCAGAATCGCTCCGCCGACGAAGTCGGCTTTATCCTGAACCCGTCTTCCCGCATAAAGGTCCGGTCTCATGACATAATTTACCGGAAATCTCCTAAGCCTCGAGTTTAGCGTTCCTAATGCTGGACCGGCTTTTCCTTGACACTCGATTGCCATCTGCCGACAATACCGGTATCCCCACCTTCGACTTCCACCCTTTTCCTTCCTTGGAAGTCCCCCAACAAACCAACATGGAATCGAGCGACGATGTTACGAACATTTGCCGCGTGGTTGCTGAACTTCTTCGTCGTGTTCACTCCCACCGGAGTGGCGCAAGAGTTCGAACGAGGCAAGGCCTTGTATGCCGAGTCTTGCGTTTCCTGCCATGGCGATCGAGGGTTGGGTGTCGCCGACTCCTACGACCAGCCCCTTCACGGCGATTTGTCGATTCTTGAGCTAGCACAAGTCATCCAACAGACGATGCCGGAGGATGCACCGGGAAGTCTTTCGCTCGAGGACGCCTCATCGATCGCGACGTTCGTTCACCACGAATTCTACTCCCCGATGGCGCAGCTACGGAATGCGCCCCCCACAGTCGAGTTGAGCCATCTAACCGTCGACCAATTCCGCCGATCGGTTCTGGACCTCATGATCCCATTCACACATCGCCCGGAAAAATGGACCGAAGCGCGCGGGCTCAAACGAACCATCCATCAAGGGGACTGGGGCAAGGATCGCAAACAGGTCGATGAACGAGTCGACAGCCAACTCGTCTTCGATTGGGGCGACGGCAAACCTCTTCCCGAAGTCGATCACGAAAAGTGGCAAGTGCGATGGTCCGGTTCGATCCTGGCCCCGACGACGGGCATGTACGAGTTTTACTTGGATGCCACGATTCGAGCCAATCTCCACGTGAACGACCATTCAGTCCCCTTCATCGATGCCAGTGTCGTCTCGTTTGAGAAGAGTTTGAACACCGCATCGATCTTTTTGGTGGGAGGCCAGTCCTATCACTTCCATTTGGATATCCAGCACTCCAAAGAGCCTAAGTCGCGCGTGGCACTGGAATGGCGGATGCCTGGTGGAGTGCGACAGACGATTCCCTCACGATATCTGTCTCCCACATGGTCTCCTGTTCAGTTGATTTGCTCGACGACTTTCCCACCCGATGATTCAAGCGTCGGTTACGAGCGGGGCCGCAATGTTTCTCGAGAGTGGTATGAAGCCAACGTGGCTGCGGCCATCGAAGTGGGCAACCGATTGACCTCCAATTTGAAGACCTGGATGCCCAACGACTCGAATGATCCCAACAACGTTGACGCAGTGCGAGCTTGGTGCCATCGCTGGGTTGCAAGAGCTCTCCGGCATACCCTGAGCGACGAAGAAAAACGCTTGTATGTGGACCAACACTTTGAAGGTGACTCGATCGAACGCGCGGTCAAGAAGGTCTGCATCCTGACCCTGACCTCGCCCGAGTTCCAATACCCCGGTTTGCGTCCGATCGTCGACGAAAACAATGTCGCACTTTTGGCACTGATGTTGTGGGACTCCCTGCCTGAAGAGTGGATGCTCGAGATGGCTCAGCGGCGCGAGGTGCATGACGAAGGAGCAGTGCGTGGCTTGGTAGAAAAGATGCTGGAAGATTCTCGCTTTCATGAAAAAGCTCGAGGATTTCTGCGCGAGTACTTAGGGATCCGACATCTTCGAGAGCTCGCCAAGGACAACGAGCGGTTTCCAGAGTTCAATGAAGCCATCGCGGCTGACCTTCGAGAAAGCATGGAAATGTTTCTCGATGAGTTTGCGTCGAATCCCAAGAGCGACCTTCGCAGCTTGTTGTCCGCAGACTATTTGTACCTGAACGGACGATTAGGGTCGCTGTACGGTGCAGACCTGCCGCCCGACGCTCCGTTTCAGAAAGTGGTCATGCCGAACGATCGATGGTCCGGGGTTGTATCCCATCCGTACTTGATGAGCGGCCTGGCCTATCACAATGCGAGCAGTCCAGTCCACCGTGGCGTCTTTCTGGCAAAGCGCGTCTTGGGCCGATCCCTACGTCCACCCGTGGATGCGATCATTCCGATTTCCGAAGACACGGCTCCCGGCTTGACCACTCGGGAGAGAGTCGCCTTGCAAACCCAAGGTGCGATGTGCCAATCCTGCCACCGCGTCATTAATCCGCTGGGCTTTGCTCTCGAGAACTTTGATGCCATCGGTCGATTTCGCACGGAAGAACTTCAAAAGGCTGTCGACGCATCGGGGCAATACGTTACAACCGAGGGCCAACAGATAGAATTTCGTGGCGTTCGCGATTTGGCCAACTTCTTGGTCCAATCGACCGAAGTTCGAGAATCGATCGTAAGGCAAATGTTCCAGTATCTTGCCAAGCAGCCGATCGCGGCCTACGGAATCGAACGTGCTGATCAAGTCGAATCGTTGTGGGCCGAAGAAGGTTACACGATCGAATCCCTGGCTCGTCAACTGGCAGTACTCGCCGTTCAGAAACCGAACTCCGATGGTAAGGCTGCCGCGGATCAGATCACTTTGAATTAGGAAAACCTTCGTTCCACTCATCGTTCGCAATTGCCCCAATCGCCAATAACTAGAGAACCCAATCCGAGAAACCGAATATGAAATCCCACTATCTTTCTCGCCGCGAATTCGCTCAACGAACAGGTATCGGTTTGGCCGCGATGCCCTTCTTAATGAACCTCACGAGCATCGCACGGGGATCCGAAGCTGCAACTCGCCAACGGCTGATCATTGTCTTCAGCCCAAACGGAGTTATCCCTCCTGCGTTTTGGCCAGACGAGCCGGGTGAAGGGGATGCATTCCAACTCAAACGGATCATGGCCCCGTTGGCACCTTTTAAGGACCGATTGCTCACACTCCATGGGGTTAACGATCGCATTCGTGGTGACGGGGACAATCACATGCGCGGCATCGGATGTTTGTTGACCGGGGTCGAGTTGTACCCAGGCAACATTCAAGGGGGCTCGGACACGCCTGCGGGTTGGGCGAGCGGCATCTCGATCGATCAGGAGATCAAGAATTACTTGCAATCGCAGCCCCATTCCCAAACGCGATTCGGTTCGTTGGAATTTGGTGTCGGTGTTCCAAATCGGGCCGACACATGGACACGGATGGTTTACTCCGGCGCGAACAAACCCGTTGCCCCCATCGATGACCCGTATGCTATGTTCAATAAACTGTACGGGCAGCGAAGTGACGAAGAAAGCGTCAAGAGCATTCTTGATGAACTTCAAATCGACCTGGATCGGATCAAGGCTCGTGTCAGTGATGCCGACCGTAAACTGCTCGACGAACATGCCGCATTGGTACGCGATCTCGAGCGACAACTGAACTCCAGCAGCACTACACAAGTCCACGCGGTACCGCAGCTCGATCCCAATGTCGAAGACAACAACGACAACATCCCGCAACTGACTCGGATGCAAATGGATTTAATGCTGCATGCGATGATGGCCGATTTTGCTCGAGTCTTCACCTTCCAATTCACGAACTCCGTCGGTCAAGCCAAAATGCGATGGCTCGGTATCGAAGAAGACCACCATGGTCTGTCCCATGAACCCGACACCAACGAAGAAGCGGTCGAAAAGCTCACCAAGATCAACGTTTGGTATTCTGAGCAAATCGCCTATCTCGCCCAGCGATTGGCCGACACACGAGAGCCAGGGGGTGAGGGATCGATGTTGGATCACACCACGATTGTCTGGACCAACGAGCTCGGAAAGGGGAACTCGCACACTCTGGACAACATTCCCTTCGTCGTTCTCGGTGGTGGCTTGGGATGGCGAACGGGTCGCGCCCTGCAACTGGGCGGGGTGTCTCACAACCGATTGTTGTTGAGCTTGGCGCATGGGTTCGGTCATCACATCACGACCTTCGGAAACCCGGACCATTGTGGCGACGGTCCACTGATTCTGACTTGATCATGGCTTCGCTGTTGGTCATCCGGGGACCGGGGGCGGGGACGCAGATCCCACTGCGCGATGGGGTGCAAAAGATCGGACGGGATTCGCACTGCGATATCCATTTCGACGATACCGAAACCTCGCGCAACCATGCCGAGATCCATTGCGGGTCGGGGCAAGCAGCCTTGAAAGATCTCGGCAGCAGCAACGGCACCTTCGTCAACGGCAAAAAAATCCAGCAACATCCTCTCGAAGCGGGGGACCGCATCCAAATCGGTAAGCGATTGATGGTGTATCGACCCGCTCTTCGAACAGGAGCTTCGAAAGAGAGCGACGTCGATATCCTTCCCGCCAACGAGGAGGATGCGTCGCAGATCGTTGGACGTGCCGATTTCGCAGATCCCCTCGACGGGACCGTGCAATTCAACTTGCAAGCCCATGTATCTGAATCGAGCACACGCTCGATGTGGGAGATCATGTATCGGACTTCGGTAGCCGTCAGTCGAACCCTCGATATCGATCAATTGCTCGGTCAAATCCTCGATCTGATTTTTCAATGGGTCGCATGCGACAATGGTTGCATCATGTTGGCGGACCCTGAGAACGGGCAACTTCGACCTGCAGCCCGCCGCAGCCGCCGCCCCACGTCAGGGCATCGGCTCAGCATTAGCAAGACCATTCTCGACTTTGTTGTGAAGAACGATGAAGGAGTTCTCACGAGCGATGCCAACGAAGACCGTCGTTGGGATAGCAGTGCCAGTATCCAGAGTGGCGGTATCCGCGAAGCGATCTGCGTACCGATGCGAGGCCGTTACGGCATGGTCGGAGTGATCTACATCGACACCATCGTCACGCACGGTCAGCGTGCTCGAGCTCCGGAGCTGCGCATCTTTAACGAAGAACATTTGAAGATGCTCGTCACCATCGGACATCAAGCCGCCCTCGCAATTGAGGATACGACCTACTATCAGAGCATGTTGCAAGCCGAGCGTTTGGCAGCGGTCGGGCAGACGATCGCGACCCTATCGCATCACGTCAAGAACATCCTTCAAGGTCTCCGCGGTGGCGGGTACATGGTCTCCGAAGGAATCAAGCGGGAGAATCTCGACGCGATTCGCGCCGGTTGGAAAGTCTGCGAAAGGACGCATGAGCGGATCGAAGCCATGGTCCTCGATATGTTGTCGATCAGCAAGGATCGAAAGCCAGAACGTCGGCCCACCGATTTGAGGGATGTCATCACCGACGCCGTCGATCTGTGCAAGATTCGAGCCGAGGACAGCCACGTGTCGCTCGCATGGCATCGACCTGAGTCTTTTCCCAGCATGATGCTCGATAGCGAAGCGATGCACCGAGCAGTGTTGAATTTGATAGGCAATGCCATCGATGCGTGCGCCGACAAATCCGATGGAGCGGTGACAATCACCCTCGATCAGAATGCCGAAGGAGCCCAGTTGCGAGTGATCGACAATGGCGTTGGAATCCAGGAAGCCGATCTGCACAAGATCTTTTCATTGTTCGAGTCATCCAAAGGAAACCGAGGGACGGGTCTCGGATTGCCGGTGAGTCTCAAGATTGCCAAAGAACACGGAGGCAACTTGAGCGTTCAAAGCACCGTCGGGGAAGGGACCACCTTCAGTCTAGAACTCCCCTGGCGCAACAACGCGCAAGTCATCGAATCGAGAACACTCTCGTCCTAACCCCCTACAATCGCTGCGGCGCAAGCCGAATCGCACTCTCAATACAAGCGGTGCGGCGCCAGCCGTCCGGTAAGTACTGATAAAGCCCCCAGACTCAGCACAACAGATCCATGACTCGATAGAAGACCGCTTGAGCTGGATCTGGATTTGCGAGCCGCCCACGAATGGCTTGGGTTGAAGAGCAATACCGTTCAACGAAGGTAGTGGAAGTTGCCAAACTTCCCGGTGCTCAAGGATCTTTGGCAAGATCCACTACATTAGGTCAGTTCGTTGAACGGTATTGTGTTTAAGAGGGTACTTCCGACTCCGCATTTGAGATGACAGATCCATGGATTTACGAACGACCGCTTGGGTGATGCTTATCCTTTACCTGCTGGCAGCAAGACCTTCTGCCGGACAGGAGCTCACACCTCTTGCATACAACAACCCGGGCTTGGTCGTGGATCTGGGTGTTGGGCTCTGGGCTTGGCCCATTCCTTGGGATGTCGATCAAGACGGAGATATGGACCTGCTCGTTTCCTGTCCCGATAAGCCGTCGAATGGCGTTTGGTATTTTGAGAATCAGCAAGGGGATGTTCCACTTCCTGTCTTTCAACCGGCAAAGAAGCTGAGTACCACGGTCCATTACGTGATGCCGAGCTATGTCGATGATGGCATTCGCGTTCTCTCGCCAGGGGTGGAGTACGATCGTTTTCTTACTCACGGCACTGCATCGGTACGGACGCTTCCCATCGATCCCAAGTTTCACAAACCTCTTGGAGTTCAACCGAAAGGCCCTAAGGTACGCCACAATCAATGGAGGTATGTCGACTTCAACGGGGATGGGCAGCTCGATTTGACGGTTGGAATCGAGGATTGGAGCGACTATGGATGGGACGATGCATGGGATGATCAAGGAGCGTGGACGAACGGCCCGTTGCACGGATGGATCTATATCTTTCTCAACCGCGGCACGACCGAGCAACCGCAGTACGATGCACCGTTTCGATTGCAAGCCGCAGATAGGGATCTCGAAGTCTACGGTTGCCCATCACAGAACTTTGAAGACTTCGATCACGATGGCGATTTGGATCTGATCTGTGGTGAATTTCTGGATGGCTTCACCTACTTCCAAAACATCGGCAGCCGCCAGAACCCTGTCTACGCCGCTGGCGTGACCATCAAGGCTCGCGATGGCCAGCCTTTGAAGATGGATCTGCAAATGATTGTGCCTATTGCTTTCGACTGGGATCGCGATGGGGATTTGGATCTGATCGTCGGTGACGAAGATGGGCGAGTCGCATTCGTGGCCAATGTCGGGCTCATTGATGAAGTCCCAACCTTTGACAAGCCGGTCTACTTTCAACAGGTTGCTGACACACTCAAGTGCGGTGCCCTGGCAACGCCGGTCGCCGTCGATTGGGATAGCGATGGGGACCAAGACATCGTGTGCGGCAACACAGCGGGGTACATCGAGTTCTTTGAAAACCTGAGCGACCCGGGTGTCTTTCCGCCGAAGTGGGGGCGACCCGTGCGTCTGGAGTCCGATGGGATACCGTTCCGAATCATGGCTGGCCAGAACGGAAGCATTCAAGGACCTGCGGAAGCGAAATGGGGCTACACCACTTTGAGCGTTGCAGACTGGGACCATGACGGACTAAAGGACATCGTTTTCAATTCCATTTTGGGGAAGGTGTCGTGGATGAAGAACGTAGGTTCCGCAAGATCCCCCAAGCTTTCTCGCCCGATGGCCGTGGAAGTGGAGTGGCAAGAGAAGCAGCCTGAGCTGGCTTGGGGTTGGTTACGGCCCACTGGCAAAGAATTGTTGACGCAATGGCGGACGACTCCATGCGTATTCGACATCAACCAGGACGGGCTCAACGATTTGATCATGCTCGATCATGAGGGTTATCTTGCCGTTTTTGAACGTTACGAAGAAGGCGGCATGCTCAAGCTGCGGGTTCCGGAGCGACGCATTCTTGAACAAGCAGGTGCGCCGATGCGATTGAATGCGGGTGTTGCTGGGAGGAGTGGGCGACGCAAGCTTTGCATCGCGGATTGGAATGGTGATAGTCGATTTGATCTGTTGCTCAATTCCGCGAACGCGGATCTTTGGATTCAAACCGAACAGCGATCGGGGTCTTGGATCATGAAGCGTGTGGGTCCTCTCGATGATCGCAACATTGAAGGTCACGATGTCAGTCCGACCACCATAGATTTGGATGGAGATGGCGTACTCGATTTCCTCGGCGGCGCCGAGGACGGCCGGTTGTACTACCTTCGAAATCCACGCAGCCCATCTCTTTCGGCTTCCGAATAATAGCGGTAGGGCGCGAGCCCTCCGGTGATCGTTCGGTTAGGCTTCCTTGACAATATGCAATGCTTTTTCCGTATCTTCCTTGGCAAGCGATTATTCCATCGGCGTCAATTCCGCTATCCTATCGTATGAATCAACGACGATAGCAAATCTAATGAGCAAGGCAGCTCATGGAAACGGGTTTCTGCGCGGCGAAGGGAGTTGTCGATGGTCAGAGTCTATCTTTGCTTCTGTGCGATCGTCTTATTGAGTACCGCAACACGCCCCGCAGTTGCGGCACCGCCAGTTATTTCTAGTTGGTTCCAAAACCTCAACCATTCTTCCGTTGCAGGAGAGCACCATAGCAACCAGGAACCTGGCTGGAGTGTGTCGGCTGGTGCCATCTTCTTGCATCGTTCGCGCCCCGACTCCGCTGCCATTGTAACACCTCCAACGGGCACACCTGGCGTAGTTATCAATGGAACGGACTTTGGCTTCGATTGGAACGCTGGACCTGACGTTACGCTGACACGCAGATGTTCAAGTGGCCTGATTTGGGAGGGGCGCTATTTCGGCGACTACTCTGCAGAAGCGGATGCTAGGATTCCGAATATCACCAGCTTTCGTGCCGCTGGAATAGGAATCACCATCCTTGGGGGTGGCTCCATCGACGCCTTCTACCAAACGCAGCTCAATAGTTCCGAGTTAAACCTGCACAAACCACTCACCGATAGACTCACCATTCTCGGTGGATTCCGCTGGGTCGAAGTCGAAGATAAATTACGACTTAATATTGCTTCGCCGGCGACATTCTTGTCCTGGGAAGAGCAGAATCGCCTGTATGGTGCGCAGCTAGGGACAAGGCTGGCTGTCACCGAAGGCGACAATCCCTTTCGATTGAATTTGACAGCCAAGGCAGGGATTTATGGTAATGTTGCCGACAATCGGATGACATCGACCATCGTTGGGAGTGCATTCGACTCCGCCACCGAAACGGCATTTTTGGGCGAAGCGAATCTCTTTAGTAACTACTACTTGACGAAGCATCTGTCGATTGGAGGTGGTTATCAGGTAATGTGGCTCGACAACCTAGCGCTTGCCAGTGATGCGGCAGCGATCACGACCCAAGTGCCAGGCGGAACAGCCAGCCCGATTCCCGAAGGTCGACTATTCTACAACGGGGCGTTGGCAGCTATTGAGCTGTCGTGGTAAGCAATCCCGTAAAGACATAGGGGCACTCACATGTCCTCGGAGATCCGCTCTGGGGACGTCCTTTGTTTGGCGGTGGGTTCGTAGTACAACGTGAGTACGAACCAAACCTATCACTATCCAGAACACCATGCCATGAGCATTCCCTCAGGGGTCAACACCTTGCACGAACGGATCCGTGCGTTGTTACCACCCAGTTATGAGTTGTGTCTGGATGCTGTGAGTCCTCGCTCAATGGGATCGGCTTCGCTCAAGTACGATTCGGAATCGCGGGTTGCGTGGGACAAGATTTGGACGCATTACTGTGATCTGGCGCTTGCGGGGGGACCGCCTCATCGCGGTAGCCTCTTGGAGTCGGTGACATCCGAAGAAGCGAATGCAGAGCCAGCCGGCTATGACTTGGTCGTCCAAGAAATTTCGCGCGGCATCCATCTGACAACAGGACTTCAACCGCAAAGGTCACACGACTTCGGTTGGGTTCATGTCCCCTGCGATAGTCATGGGATGGCTGCTTGGTTGCTGCGAGCCATCATGGCCGAGAATGTCTTCGTGCGAATGGAAGGATCCGCACTCTTGCTACCCGCCGGCCCCACCTTCCGTATCCCCAAGGAAGTCAAGAACGTGGTGGTCTCTTTAGCGAAGACGTTTCATTACTGGTCGGAACACCTTCCGGACGACCGCAAGCAGTCTGCTACAGAATTATTAACCGGTGGATCGCTTCCACCGTTGATCGAGCCTCCCACCAAGAGCCAAGTTCTGTCCCAATCCAGTGAATACGAAGCATTACGGCACGAGATCGAAAAGGCGATTTCTCAAAGGCTCTCCTTGCCAACAGTTCACAGCCAAGCGGCGGGTTGGGTTGGAATCCGGATGCAAAGCGAGCGAATGGCTGCTTGGTTCGTTCGATCGGCGATCGCATCCAACATCCTTGCACGCCGGGAAGAGAACGACTTCTATCTGCCCCTGTCCCCCCTGCCATTGTCACTCCTTCCATCAGACCATGCTCACGAAGGAGTCGATCGCATCATTGCGATCAAGAGAATCTGGGACGCGGAGGAGGCCAGTAGTCGCAACGGGGACGCTCCCAGAGTCGCATTTGGGGACAGAGTCGCATTTGGGGACACTCCCTGTAAACGCC
This sequence comes from Pirellula sp., assembly GCA_025459275.1. GTDB lineage: Bacteria > Planctomycetota > Planctomycetia > Pirellulales > Pirellulaceae > JBKCUI01. Next base: position 3,792 of record JALOQW010000017.1, on the reverse strand, counting down.
GCTCACCGAACGAACCCGAATAGCTTGCATTACCAAATGAGCTCCCTTCGAAAAGTGTGTGTCCCCATTGAGTCTCATCGAATTCGGCTTCCGAATGATAGCGGTAGGGCGCTAGCCCTCCGGTGACGGTCTTCTGGCCAGCACCTCGAATGACATTCGGCGTGTTTCCCTCATAGCAAGTGAGTACTCGCGGCACCGGACGGCTTGCGCCGTACCGCTAGAAATTGGTATGACGCCGATGTATCCACGCGAATCGATGAGTTCAAACGCCGATTGGCATCGTCTTGATTTCATGCCGTTACCGCTAACTCAGGCTCGGCAATCTGTAGCGCCCATGTGGATTATACTGGCCCGATTAGCCTCATCAGACCGATAGGGGACCGAGTCACAGGAAGGCAGCAACGTTAGGGGCGAGATCATGCGAACGAGAACAACTAAGCCCCTGCGATTTGTTGCTGCGACCGCCATTCTGCTTGGGGTTGGACTTTCGCAAGCCTTCGGCCAAGACGAAGCTTTAGAACCATCATTCGCGGCACCGAAAGATTATGCTACCAGCGATTATCTCATCGGTGATGTCCCGGATTGGCTAGCTCAGTATTGGTACGAAGAGAGCCCCGAAAGCCCCCGCGTCGCAAGTCGTTCCCCATCGTCATCACAAGAGCCTTCAGACTCACTTTGGTGCAGCTGTTTGTTATGCCGTGATCAACTCACAGGCGACTGGAATGGCAGACGGCAGCGACTGAAGGAGAACGGGATTGTCTATCGAGGTCGTGTCACCCAATTCTTCTTTGGTGTCGATGGCGGTATCGTCCCGCCCGTTCCACCTCAGGCCGAAGCCTTGGGATATGATCTCGGCGACCAGTTTGAATACACTGGGAACTCTCGGCATGATTTTCTATTCGATCTGGACAAACTAAGTGGTGTGTCCAATGGCAAGTTCGTGCTGACGCTTGAGAACATCTGGGGGCACTGGGGCAACGTTTCCTTTCAGACTGGTGCCTTGACGAATTCGGTTTTCAACGCCTTGTTTCCGGTTGATGTAGAAGCGAACGGCGTGCCTCGCGTGACGAACTTCATGCTGGTTCAGCCGTTGTCGGAGCGATTCATCGTTCATGCGGGCAAGACACGCACGATTGGGATCGCGGACCACAACATCTTTGCGGGAGGCGATGGGAGCGACCAGTTTCTCAATCAAACGTTCTTGGCCAATCCATTGATGACGCCACTCATTCCGTTTTCAACTTTCTCGGTGGGTGCGACGCTCTTGCGGGATTGGGGCAACATCGGACTCTCCGTTATGGATACGCAGGAACGAAGCACGGACTTCATGAGTTTTGGAGATTTGTTCAGCCAAGGAGCCATTGTCTTTGGGCAAATCAAAGTCGATACGGAGTTTTTTGACCTCCCAGGCCAACATCATGTCGGAGCATTTTACAGAAACAGCGATCTGACAGACCTCCGATTTGCAACCGCTCCCCCAACCTATCCGTACGATCCAGCACCCGCAGGGACACCCAAGTTTCTCACTCGCTCGGAGACCGATTCTTTCTTCTATGGTTTCGATCAGTACTTGACCAAATACGGTCCGCCGAACGCCAGAGGCTACACGGAAGGTTGGGGGCTCTTCGGACGAGCGTCGATTGCCGATGATGGTTCCGGGAATCCCAACTGGGGCGCATGGCATGTTGGCGCGGGACTAGGTGGGAACAGTCCGTTGCAAAATCGAAGAGGCAAGGGAGATCGCTTTGGAGTCGGATATGGATATACCGCCGCCTCCACCGAATTCGGTGCGATCCCTCAGGCTCTTTTCGCTCCGCGCGACGCGCAGCTCATCGAAGCCTACTATCGCTATCAGATGACACCGGCCATCGATGTTTCACCCGATATCCAATGGATTCGAGGGGCGCTGGGAGGACTGACAGACGGTGGCGATGCTACCGTCCTCGGCTGTCGCCTCAACATGATGCTCTAGTATCAAGACCATCTCGGTGAGATGTAGTAGCAATTTTCTGAATTCTGAACGCGCGAGATCTCGTTTTCCGATGATGGATAGGAATCGGGCATTCTGAAACGGCGATTGATAGCATTCAACAGAGCATTCCCTCGAATGGAGCTCGCGGACAAGTTATGGTCACTCCCACGTCGAAATTCGCTTTTTTCGGATTGCTTGGTTTTCTGGGTGTCGCGCCTGCATTCGGTCAGGACGCGCCACCTGATCCGGAGGCTACCCAAATCGAGGAGGGCTATGAGGATAATCTCACGGGGGACGATTATCTCAGAGGGGATGTGCCCGAATGGCTCGAGGAGTATGGTTACACCGATACGCTCAGCAATGACGGGGCCAATACCGGTTTGCCTCCAAGCCAACCATCGGGAGCGCAGGGATCTCCTTCTCCAGGCATGGGAGCCGGTGGTTCAGCTCGCGGCAGAAGTCTTCAAGAGCGGCGTACCTTTACCGGGGACTGGTTTGGAAAGAGAACGCAGTTGCGCGAGAATGGCATTCTCTATCGCGGTCGATTGACTCAATTCTTCTTTGGAGTCGACGGAGGGGTCGTTCCACCGGTTCCGCCTCAGTTCGAAGCTTTAGGGATCGAAGGAGGCGATCGCTTTGAATACACCGGCAACTCAAGGCACGACTTCTTGCTCGACCTCGATAAACTGGCGGGCATGCCTCACAGCAAATTCGTTGTCACACTGGAAAATGTTTGGGGCAAATGGGGTAACGTCTCCTTCGAAACAGGATCCTTGTCTCCCCCTGTATTCAACGCGCTCTTTCCGGTGGATACGGAGGCACAAGGCGTCCCGCGGGTCACGAACTTCATGCTCTTGCAACCCCTCTCGGAGCAGTTCATCCTGTCCGTTGGCAAGACGCGCACGATTGGCATCGCGGACAACAACATTTTTGCAGGTGGGGATGGAAGCGATCAGTTTCTCAACCAATCCTTCGTGGCGAATCCCTTGATGGTGCCGCTCATTCCATTGTCCGTTTTCTCAGTCGGCGCGGTGATGCCTATGGACTGGGGTAACATTGGCCTCACCGTCATGGACGCAAAGGAGCGGAGTACCGACTTTATGAACTTTGGCGATTTGTTCGCGGAGGGAGCGATCCTCTTTGGACAGATCAAAGTCGATACCGATTTCTTCGAGCTGCCCGGACAACATCATATCGGAGGGTTCTATCGGAATTCCGACCTCACCGATCTTCGTTTTGTTACCGCGCCGCCGACATACCCCTACGAGCCACCCCCTGATGGAACGCCATCGTTCCTGACCCGGCCTGAAACAAGCGCCATCTTCTATGGGTTCGATCAGTACCTGACCACGTTCGGTCCGGCACGTGGGCTCCGGGGCAATGAAGAAGGATGGGGGCTCTTTGGAAGAGCATCCATCGCCGACGGTGGCAATGGAAACCCGAACTTCGGGGCATGGCACCTGAGCGCGGGTATCGGTGGTGATAGCCCCTTGCAGAAACGAAGAGGCAAGGGAGATCGCTTTGGGTTCGGATATGCGTACACCGCTGCGTCAGACGAGTTCGGTGCGATCCCCCAGTTCTTATTCGCGCCTCGAGATGCACAGATCATCGAAGCCTATTACCGATATCGAGTCGCTCCATCGATGGAATTAACTCCTGATATTCAATGGGTCCGCGGCTTACTGGGTGGATTGACCAATGACGGTGACGCCACGGTCTTCGGCCTGCGCTTCAATATGCTGCTGTAATAGATCAATCTTCCGTGCGAGTGGGCATAAAGCGAAGTGTTCGCTCCGGCGTGCCAAGCTGCCGAGGTGCGA
>JALOQW010000229.1 GCA_025459275.1 Pirellula sp. | reverse complement strand
TCTCGAGATACTCCGTTTGGGTATCGTTCCATATCTCTTTCGACAGATTGATTGTGTTGGGGTGGACCTCCATATTCTGGCATTGCCATGGGTCCCGAGCAGGGCCGGACGATGCCGTTTCTACCCACCAACAGGCAGCAATGCACTGTCCCCGACGATTCCGTACCGCTCGATCCCAGCAGCCCTGCCAGTCAGCGGCAATCGGGCTCTGCCCCCCTTGAAATAAGGGTTCTTGAAGTAATGGTTGCTGATTCGCGAGTATTCCAATTGGGCAAACCAACTCCACTTTTTCCATATCATTGTCGCGAATCCAAATGGCGCGACTGGACGTTTCGGAATCTGCAGTCCTCCCCCACGAAACCACTTGATACTCTCGAGAACCAGCTTGCTTGATTTCAGATCGATTCCCAGGTCCCTCGACACTGACGTCAACAGTTATCCCGGACCCGATAGCCGGTTCAAAACGCCAACCCGATTTCGGAACAAACCGACTGGCCGAATCCCCCAGATCCACGAGGTTCGCGCGAAATCGTACTTTGTCACCCCGATTGGGTTCCAAATGGCCAACCAAACTCGCGTTCCGAACCAGAAGATAGTTTCTAGAAACCCCCGGCAGCTCGATATCGGTTCCTCTCGCTTTCGAAGCAATCTCATGTATTGGACGCGCGGACGTGGATGCTACCGATATGAAATCACGATGCGACATCCAATGCTGCACAATGCTGTTTTTAACAATTAAATGCGCCGAAGTATTTGGATCTGGTAACGATCGAACGATGGCTTCGGAGATCTCGTCTCGCCACTCCTGTCGCCACTGATCGGAAAAACTCGCGAATCGCTGATTCAGTTCCCGAACACGTATGCGTTCCTCGGCGATGGATTGCATCAAGGACACGATTTCCTGACGGGCTTCGATCGCCGGTTGCTGCCCCCTCAATGGATGGGAGTCGACGGCGAGCTGGATCGATTCACAACGGTCTCGCAAGTGCTTCCATTGCTGTTGCAATTCCCGCCTGCGAAACTCGCGGCTTTGCGAAGCGGAAAGGATCTCATTCTTGTGTCGGATCAATACCGAATGGAGCCATGAATCGACCGAGAAGCAGGGAATCTCGACGGGATGAACAAGCTCATCTTCAGTGACAAAACGTCTATCGTCCGTTTCTATCGTGATACCATCAATACGAGCGGAATCGACGACCAGGTTCCGACGAAGGAACTCTTTCGAGTCGAGACGCACCGTCATGCGTTCGGCTCGCCAGGTTTGGCCGCTGTCGGAATGGAACCGCAGTTGACTACAGGACCATGCTTGCTGGATCGGGTCCCATCGTACGGCTCCTTCGATAGCCAAGCCACCGGGAACGAATCGAGACAGAGTACTTGAAACAATCCAGCGAGCTACGGGCTGCGAACCCAAGGCAAGGAACCCGAGGACGGCAATTGCAATTCCGGCCCGAGCTCGCCATTTCATACACGACTCTCCGCCGAAGCCTGCGAGTCCCGATGCGTCGCCAAATGACGCAATAGGTACTGGAGCGAATTAGAACTCTTCGGGCCTGAGATCAAGGAATGCGCGGGAGAGCATCGGGCCGTGTAAGGTGCAACAACAGTCGTCGTCGATGCATCTGCACGATCGGCCGCAGACTCATTCATCGTCTGTTGCGCGGATGGCGTTTCGGTTTCCAGAATCATAGTTTCACTCTTTACGTCAGCCGGTACTGACAAAGAAGATGGAGAAGAACGAAGTCGAACAACTTCGATATAGGTTTCTTGGAGCATCATCGAGTTGGACAACTCGATTTCCTGCAGGGCATTCATCGATGCCACGGGATGCGCCTCGTCAGCCACTGCTTTGCGATACGCAGCCGTATTGTCGGTCATGTCGCTCAAAAGGCTGGCAATGAACTGGTCGTGGGTACGACGAGCAAAAAATCGCCAGGAGATCCAATTCGGAATCAACGTCATCAGGCCAAAGGCAAGCCCCCCGATGACCAAGGTGTTGTTGAGTCGAAACCAGGGCCCCAGTGGCAGCGCATGACACTGGCAAACCAACCACTGAACGATCCCTTGTGACAATAGCCACCCCCCGAGAGCCTCCGGAATCCCACCTAACAATCCACCCGCAAGGCTCGTCGCAATCCACGCACCTGCCGCTGACAATTGATGGATCGGCAAAAAAAGGATTCCCAATAACAACATCGCGGACACAAGATTGTCCATGGGGATGAATCCAAACGAAGTCCCCAACGCCATCCCCCACGCGACTCGGTCCGGCGACCGATGCTGCGATAATTCAGCCAGAAGCTTGTGGGCTGATGCGACCAATCCTCGAAACATGTCCCCACCGTATTTCTAAAACCCAGTTTGCTATCATAGAGAGCAATCTGCGGCGACTCGCTTCCATCGTCTTCATCGGATCGTGTTCCTCGAGAAGTGAAACGGATTCTTCCGATGCAGACATTTTGTCTCTCCCAACTATGCAAGCATTGAACCTACCATGAGCCTGGACTATCTCTTTCCCGCGCAGCCAAGACTTCGTATCCGACACCTTGTTGCCACGTTCCTGGTGCTCGTCAGCACGTTGGTCGCTCGCGGTAGCGAGCCTCACATTGTGTTGATTGTGGCCGATGATCTCGGAGTATTCGATTTGGGATGCTACGGAAGAACCGATCATCGAACGCCACATTTGGATCGCATCGCAGCCGAGGGGATTCGCTTTACGAATAGCTATTGCGGCCTGCCGATCTGTTCGGCATCACGAGCTTCGTTGATGACAGGAAAGCATCCAGCCCGCTTGCACTTGACCAGTTATCTACCAGGCCGACCGGATGCACCGAGTCAGCGTCTTCTCAATGCTGTCATCGAACCTCGATTGGTACCTACGGAGCAAACGATGGCCGAGGCGTTGCGTCGAGCAGGCTATCGGACCGGTCTTTTTGGCAAGTGGCATTTGGGAGGAGGTGCGTCGAGTCCCAGCGAGCAAGGATTCGATGTTGTCTTCGAGCCACCAGGTAACGGAGACCCTAGCAAAGAAGGGGGAAAGAACGAAAATCTGATCACCGATCGAGCGATCGAGTTTCTGCGTTCTCCGAGTGACCAACCACGTTTTTGTTACATCCCGCATCACTCACCCCACATCCTCCTCAAGGAACAAGAATCCAACATTGCCCGGAACGCATCCGCTTGGAATCCTCTGTATGCCGCAGCCATCGAATCGCTCGATGCTTCGTTGGGGCGGCTCATGAAAGCCATCGACGAATCGCCCGAGCTTGAGAACACTTGGGTGATCTTCACGAGCGATAACGGCGGCCTGCATGTTCCGGAAGGACATCGAGATCCTGTGACTCACAACGGACCCTTTCGTGCAGGAAAAGGATATCTCTACGAAGGTGGAGTGCGTGTTCCCCTGCTGATGCGATGGCCTGGAAAAATCGCTCCTGGACGTGTGAGCGATGCACCAGTCTCATTGATCGATTTTCTTCCAACGACATTGAATGCCATCAAGGTCGATCCGGCCACGTCCGTCGGGCCGATGGATGGTCGATCGATTCTTCCGATTCTTGAAAGTACCAACGAGATGCCAGAGCTCACTGAAAGAACACTCTATTGGCATTTGCCTCATTACACCAATCAAGGGAGCAGACCGAGTGGTGCGATTCGAAAGGGGAAATGGAAGTTGTTTCAGGACTACGAATCCAACACCGTCGAACTTTACGATCTCGAAGCGGATGCTGGAGAATTCGAGAATGTCGCCGACGCTCACCCAGACATCACTGCTGCGATGAAGCAATCTCTTGACAATTGGAAAACATCGCTGGCCGCCCAAGACTGTGCACTCAATCCCGACTTCGATGAGCCATTGCATCGGTCCCTTTACGTCGATCGCGACCCTTCCCAATTGAGAGGGAGATCCATGACTTCGGAAGAAATCGGAAACGCTTGGGCCCCTTGGCGTGAATCTATGAATGCTGCTGTTGCCGGAAAACAGCCCAAACTAAAAAACGTCCAAGGTGCGGTGTTCCTCGATCCGTCCAACGCATCGGTTCACGGCAAGCGGCTGCGATTCGAACCTGAAACGTACAAGAACGTTCTCGGGTACTGGACAGAAGTTGACGATTGGGCGAGCTGGCGATTCCAATCACCCATTCAAGGACGGGCTGCCCTAGAGGTCCACTGTGGCTGCGGAGCGGGCAACGGTGGCGCCGAGGTCGACGTGATTTTGAAACTTGCAGATGGCACTACCCAGAGTTTGCCTTGGGTCGTCCGCGAAACAGGTCACTTTCAGAACATCGTGATCGAATCGCTCGGCAATGTGGAGATGGTACCGGGCGAAACACAATTGGAAGTCCGACCGCGATCGAAAAAGGGTGTTGCGATCGTCGATATACGGCAAATCGTCCTTCGACCTCTGCCGTAAAGAATAAAAAAAACCGACTCGAGACCTACGCGACTGGATTCACAGTATCACCAAGGCGTGAGCGCTGCGACAGGGTGCGAATCAGGGGCGCTTTTCGTGCGGGACTCGAATCGGTCGGGCTTCGGGCAGCCAGTCTGGCTTCGGGCAGCCAGTCGGGCATGGGCAAGGCGTACGCGGCGTAAGGGCAATCGGGGTGTGGGCGCTATCGGGGTGGGAGCAGGCTCGGTCAATTGGGCATTGAACCGGGCCACATAGTACAAGCGAGACCGACTGCGAATTGGGCCCACAAAAAACGAGTACTTTTGCGTGGACAGAACCGACTTGCTAGCTAAGGCGACCCATCATCCTTTAGCCAGCCCACAAAGGCCGATATCGCCGCAAAGAGGAGATGAGCACGAGAAGTTTTTTTAGAATTTTTCGGATTCCATGGAACCAAAATTCGGATGGATCCTCGTGGACATGCGAATCACTTGGGTCGCGGGAGCTCGAAAAGATCTCGAGTTCGGCACCAGTATTCCGCGCCGAGGCGTGCGATCGCCTTGAGGCGACGCGGATCAGGTAGTCCATCTTCTCCCAGCACTGCGTCGTCGATGTGCATTGCGAGCACTTGTCCAATAATCAAATTGGCCGCAATCGGGCCGTCGCCGTACGAGCGAATCTCTAGAAGTTTGCATTCGAGGGCCCAGGCCGCTTCGGCCAATCTTGGGACACGAACGTATTGGGAAGGCAACACGGGCAATTGGAGCTGTTCCACTTCACTCTGTTCCGGAGGAAACGGGGCGCTGGAGGCATTGATCTGTTCGGCATGTGCTTCCGTGGAAGCGTGGATGACATACTCCTTTGTGGCTTCGATGTTCAGCAAGGTATCTTTCTTGGTAGCATCCCGCTTCAAGGTGGGCGAAAAGACAACGATCGGAGGGTTCGCCCCGAAGACATTAAAAAAACTAAAGGGGGCCAGGTTGACGATTCCGCGATCCGAGATCGAGGTTACCCAGGCGATGGGACGGGGGGTAACCAAGCCAACCAACGTTTGGTAAACCGACAGAACAGGTGACTGAGCGACATCCACGAACATCGATTACTCCATCCAAGAAAAGGGATATGCCGGGTCATCTAAGGAGACTGCTGCTGCGGCAACTTGCAGAGGTCGGAAGGTGTCGACCATCACGGCCAACTCATCGGTCCGTTGCATGGCCATGCTCGCCTTGATGGTTCCCGGATGGGGCCCATGGGGAATTCCGTGAGGGTGCAAGGTGATCGACCCCAGCTCGACGCCTCGTCGGCTCCCGAATTGTCCCCGCACATAGTACAGGACTTCGTCGGACTCGACGTTGCTATGCGCGTACGGAACCTTGATGGCCATGGGATGGGTATCGAGCATGCGTGGTGCAAAGGTACAGACGACGAATCCAGGCGATTGGAAGGTTTGATGGATCGGCGGGGGCTGATGGATGGTACCTGTGATCGGCTCGAAATCATCGGCATTGAAGGTAAACGGGTACACCATTCCATCCCAGCCAACCGCATCGAACGGATGATTGGCCAAGACATATCGCATCCATCGATCGCCGTCTTTGATCAGAATCGGAGTATCCTCTTCGCGATCGATCGTTCTCAACACATTCGGAGCATGGAGATCTCGTTCGCAAAAAGGGGCACCTAACCGAAACTGCCCATCCGGATTGAGGTAGCGGGGAGGAAAACCGAGATCGCCGTTCGACTCGACCACGAGCAAATCCAATGCTGCGGAATCCTCGGCCGTTTCCATCAGGTAGGTCGTGCATTTGGGAATGACGATGTAATCCATGGGACGAAAGGGAAGTTCACCGAAGTGGGAAACGAGCTTCCCATGCCCCGAATGCACAAACAAGAGCTCGTCCGATCTCGCGTTGCGATAGAGTTCTTGCTGTGGCTGTGCTGGCCGGCATCGACTCAAGGTGACATCGGCGTTGAACAGGAGCGGCACTCGCCCCGTCACTGGATCCCCCATGGCTTCGATCTTGCCGGTTCGTAAGTGGACATGACGCAACACGTCCATGGCTGCCGGCTCGAGACTCCTGACTCCCACGGGCTCGATATGTCGCACGCGCGTGGGAGGACGCATGTGATACACGATGCTGTAGGCTCGGCTGAAACCTTGCGTCGTGATGACCTCCTCGTAGAAGATCCCTTCGTTGCGAAATCCTGGATCGGTTTCAAGACGAATGTGCCGCTTGGGAGGTAGGCTGCCAAGCTGAACGTAATAGGGCATCGTAGGTGATTCCGATGAGAGGGTAGTTGCGAAGAAAATCAAATCGACGGAAACCGCGGGTTGGATTCGATGGGGTTCTCCAGCATGCCGATCTTCTCCACGATCAGTTGCACACTATCCCCGGGTTGCAGCCATCCTCCGACCGCTTCTGGAGTCAATTCGAGAATGCAGCCTGTGCCGACGGTTCCGGAACCGATGGCATCACCTGGCAAGAGTTTCGTATCGCGGCTGGCATGAGCGAGCAGCTGTGGCCATGTCCAATACATGCTCTTGGCATTGCCCGTCGACACGACGCGACCATTGATTTTCGCGGTCATGTCCAAATCCAGTCGGCCGTCATGATAGTTTTCTTTGAGTTCCTCCCAGGGTGCGATCCGCGGACCGAATGCATTGGCAAAGTCCTTGCCTTTGCTGGGCCCAAGCCCCACAGACATTTCCTTGCGTTGGAGATCGCGTGCCGAGAAGTCGTTGTAAATGGTGAAGCCTTCGATGCACTCCATGGCCGAATCGTCGGCGGGAAGATTGCT
>JALOQW010000228.1 GCA_025459275.1 Pirellula sp. | reverse complement strand
CGCGCCTCAATTGCGGTTGTACGGAACGGTATTACGTCAACAATACGGACTTCGACCGGACCAAATTCAGTTGACGCTCGTTTTGCTGAGCATCGGTCGAGTGATTCCGGTTCCGCTGGCTTCGTCCACGACATCCCCTTGATCAATGAACAGTCGAGAACCTAAATACTGCGATCCGAGAGCGTTTTCGGCCTTCGATGAGGCCTTGGGCTGTCTGGAATCCCCGTTAGGGTTGTTTTCCGCGGCCGTCGCGATTTCCTTGCACTTCCTCCCTAATCACTCCATGCAACCATCCATCGACTCCGTGAAGGAGATGGCGGAGACGGTTCAAAGACGTGTTCATCACGTCACCCAGGACGCATTGGTGGCTCGGCTTCACGAAGTCATGTTCGACGAACTCGGGTTTGCAGGCAACGAGGATGATTACTTCGCGTTGGATAACAGTTTGATCCCTCGCGTGCTAGAGACCAAGCAAGGGATGCCGATCACGCTTAGTCTGATCTACGCTTGTGTGGGCAGGTTGTCGGGACTCCAAATTGTTGGGATCAACAGTCCAGGACACTTCCTCGTCCGTGTTCAGTTGGAACGGGACACGATGCTGGTCGATCCTTATCATGGAGGACGGGTTCTCTCCGTCGATGAAGGGATTGCATTGATCGAAAGGGTGCTTCAACAGCCACGCTATGACGAAGAAGACTGGTTTCCTGAGTGTCCACCAGAACTTTGGTTGCAGCGGATCCTGAATAATCTTCGATCGACCCTTATTCACACGGGCCATTACCGCGATGTCGCCGCCATGCGTGAGCTTCAATCACTTCTTAACGAGAGCGGGATGTAAAGCCTGGGATTCCTCGCGTTACTGAACCCTTTGCTGACCTTGTGCGAGTCGCTCAGCCGCAGCGATCCAAGGTCGCGTATCACGTGGTTCATAGATTTCCAAAGCACTGGACTGACGCATCCATGCTCGAACGGCTTCGATAGAGTGGAATCGCTTCATACCGAGTAACTGCGAGATCACGTTGCCTAACGCTGTCGCTTCTACGGGACCTGCAATGACCCGTCGATTGCATGCATCGGCGGTCATTTGACATAACAAGTGATTCTTGACGCCCCCTCCGACCACATGGATTGTCTCCAGTGGATATCCCAGGACGTCTTCGAGTGCGTGCAAGCAAACTCGATAGCGTAAAGCCAGACTTTCCAGCGCAGCTCTTGCGACGGCTCCATCGCTTTCCGGAATCGTTTGATTGCTCTTCTGAAGATAATCAAAGATTGCATCCAGCATGTCATCCGGAGCGACGAACATGGGGTGTTCGAGATCCAGCCAATGCTGAAGTGGTTTTGCTTCAGCCGCCAAGGTCGTTAAGGTAGTCCAATCATAGGGTTTGCCCCGTCTCTGCCACGACGCTCGGCACTGCTGGAATGGCCAAAGGCCCGCGATATTCTTGAGCAATCGAACGCTCCCCTGTGCACCTCCTTCGTTGGTAAAGTTGTAGCGTTGGGCCTTTTCGTCCCGAACCGGATGATCGAGTTCAACACCCATTAAGGACCATGTCCCACTGCTGATGTAGCACCAGGTGGGCCTGGCAAGCTTGAACCCATCCGCTGGTACAGCCAATACAGCAGCACCGGTATCATGGGTTGCCGGTACAACGACTCGAGTTCGCTCGTCCAATCCCGTTCGTGCTCGAACACTTTGGCGGATCGGTCCTAAGTCGGTGCCAGGTTGAACCGGTTCTGAAAACAGCTTGACGGGAATATCCAAGCGATCCAGGATTTTCGTTGACCAACCTGCATCGCCTGGCTGAAGCATTTGAGTTGTGCTGGCGTTGGTGAATTCATTGACCATCTTTCCGGTCAAAAGCCAGTGAAAGAAGTCGGGGATCATCAAGAACCGTTCAGCGATATCGAGCAGAGGTGATGACTCCTCGCGCATGCTGAAGAGTTGGTACAGCGTATTGATTTCCATGAACTGGATCCCTGTTTCGGCGAATATCTCCGAGCGAGAGATCTTCTCGAAAGCCCGTTCCATTTTTCCTCGTGTTCTCGGATCGCGATAGCAAAAGGCTGGGCCTACCAAGTCTTCGTTTCGATCGAGCAACACAAAGTCAACGCCCCAGGTGTCGACCCCAACGCTCGCAATTCGATTCGGATATTGCTCAGCTGCGAGGGTCAGTCCCTTATCGATTTCGCGCCATAGCTGGAGAAGATCCCAGTGAAGACGTCGCCCGATTGAGATGGGAGCATTCTCAAAACGATGAACATCGTGCAATTGGATCTGATCTCCTCGGAGCTCCGCAGCCAGTACTCGACCGCTCGAAGCACCCAGATCAATGGCTAGGAAAATATCTGCAAGATCCATTTCGTCTTTTTTCCGAATGGTGGAGAGGAAGGACAGGCCTAGTTAGCGTCGAAGGGCCTAGTTAGCGTCGACGGCTTTGACGGATCGCGAGTTCCAATTGAGAAATTGCGCGTTGAATGCGAGCGATCTGTTCGAGCTCTTCGGATTCTGTTGTCCCAAAACGCCTGGCGTAGAAGGGGTCCGACAGATCGCGATCCTCGAGCCGGATGCCTACCGCTTGCAATTGGCTGGCGGCCGCGCGGAGGAATTCTCGTGGTGTTTCTGACGGTTTCCGTTTGAAACCAAGTTTCTTGAGAAGTTTGGCAGCTCGCTCGTAATACTCTACTCGGGACTGGGCGACTCGACCTTTCCGTTTTCGAGCCAGAAGCTTTGCCCGGCTTCCGGGTAGCAGCCATGCGATGACCCGCCAAATTCCGACGGCGATCGCGCCGACAACAATGATGCCTCCAGCGACGCGCCATGAAAACCATCTGTCTGGAGACAAAAAACCACCGATGAAGCGGCTGGACTGCATACGTGAATAGATCGCCTGCAACTGCAGCCATACATTCGCATAGGAACCATCACTCGATTCAGCGAACAGCGAGAAGATGGAACCCTGCTTGTTCTTGTCCATGTTCATTACCATCTCGGTCCACAAATCCTGCATGGCATCCAGGGTTTGAGTGCGCGAGATTCGAAAGGAACCACCGGCATTGGAACCATCAACAGCCGGAGTGGGATCGAGGCGAAGCCAGACCCCTTTGGTCGCCCAACGAGGGATCGGGATGTTCGTTCGACTTTGGAAGTCGCTCGCTTCGATTTCTTCCAGAGTGAAGTAAGCTTCGACCCAAACGTGAGCGTGATTTTGCAGTACTTGAAAATAGCCTCCATAATCGTTGTACTCACTCGGGCGGAAACCGATGACCAAGCGAGTGGGGATCCCAATGGATCGCAAAAGCAACGCGAGCGAGCTGGCAAAAAACTGACAATGCCCACTCTTCTTATTCATCACGAAGTCGGCAATGGGATCCAGGGATCGATCAACGGGACCTGTCAACGACAAGGAATAAGAATACTCACCGCCGTTAGAAAAGTAGTCTTCGAGGAACAGCGCTTTGTTGAGCTTGTTCGTGAGCGGTTCACTGCTCTTCGCCAAGATGCGATTCATTGCAGGTATCGCTACTTCCAGGCTCGAGGGAAACCGTAGTAACTCTCCTTCGTATTGCGAAAACGTCCCGGGCTGTTTGTCCTCAAAGGAATCCGCCATCTCTGCCAGAATGGGTGAGTCCTGCCCTGACATGAACGCATACGTCAAAAAGGAATAGCTTCTTTTTGGGGGGATTTCGCTCGTGGCGGCCTCCCTTGGATCGACCATGCGCCAATCGCGTCGAACCAAGCGAAACGGGGATTTCTCCTGACGAGCACACGGAGGAATGCCGGAGACCACTTCCCCAAAAGGGGACTTCTCCACGATTTGGACGAGCACTTTGTCTTGACGCGAAGTGATGTCGGTGTCGAGCTCCGATGTGTTGGGCAATTCCGCAAAGGCTGCAAGAGACCCAAATCCCCCGCCTCGAAAATCTCCGGGTTGCCACACTCCTTGATTTGGGCCATCGATGTATCGATGAACCACGGTCGAGCGAATGTACGGCGGTTGATTGGGTCGGTAGTTCGCTCCGTTTGTTCCGGTCTTCATCGATAAGCGGAAGGCAGGCGCGTCGTTCTGCAGAACTTTGCCGATGAACTGCAATGAGATTTGATCGCTAAAACCAATCTTCGCGCCTCCCCATCCCAGGCCTTCTCCTTCAAAGGCTCCGCTGTGCAAACGAGGCAACATATAAAAATAGCAGGCGGAAAAGAAGAGTGTCGCGATCGCTGTTGGAAGAATCCCGCTGCGCCATTGCATCGGTGTCGCCTGGGTCGTTGTTGTCTCGTTGGGTGGCGATTGATGAGCCGTCAAGGTTACGCCCGAACTGCGACGCGTTACCAGTTGCTCCTTACCAAGCCAATGAAGCAACCTCGCCCACAAACTCGTCGACTCAGAGACTGACTCGTTATGCCGAAGAAAAGATGCGAACTGGGCCAGGCCCATCAAGGCTGCACAGCCAATGGCCAATACAGGGAGCATCATGACGCCATAAAGCACATTGTCATTGACCAGGGCAGCAACGACCAACTCCAAAAGCAAGAAGACCCCCCATTGCTCAAACACTCGTTTCGATTTTTTCTGAAACATCAAGGGTAACTGCACGTACACCAACAAATTTCCGACCGACAACAATCGATTGGCGCTCGCGTCACTAAGGAATCCATAGATGGCCACACATGCACCCAATATCATGGCGATATACACCAGAATGCGATGCAAAAAGATCCATCCCAAGATGTCGGTGTAGATGATGGAAACGATCGAACAGATTCCCACGATCAATGGAAGATTCCACGAGTTTTGCCCCAATCCGACCAATCCGGCGGCAATGGTGGCAAACAATCCAAAGTAAATGGTGAGTCGCCGAAAACTGCTGTTCTGATTCATGGTTTCCTATCGCCCTGTCAACCAAAGTACTTTAAGGGCCCTGACAAGCCAAAGCAACGTACCAAGAAGAACGAGAAGAACGGCCAGGAAAAGAAGGTAGATCCTGACTGGTACAAAGACGATCGATACCGCATCCCAAACCCGCGCCCAGTCCAGCATCAGATAGGCAGTCGCTGCCGCCAAATACGGCCCGAACGGTATCGCGCTGTCCCGTGTAATCACCCAGTAAGCGATGACCAATGCCACCCCAAACAAGGGTGCAAGAAAGAACGCCAGGAGCACGATCTGCCATCCAAAGTGAGCACCCACCATCGCCATCAAGGTGACGTCGCCGAAACCTAACGCTTCCTGTCCCAACACCCCACCAGCCACAATGCGGAAGGACCAAACCAACAACCCGCCGAGCCCAATCCCCATCAGGCTGGAGAACAACCCTTGCCACCTTTCAGCAGATAATCCGAAGTAGGATGCCGTAATCAAAATCGACCCGACTATCGCCATTCCGAAAACCACGGGAAGATTCGGGCTTCGCCAAAAACCTACCCAAGCATAGACCCATGCTTTCTTCATCCCCCTTCTTCCGATCCATCGCAAATTCCCCAGCGACAGACACCAGATCCACCATATCAGCAATCCAATCCATAAACCTATTCCCGTCGGACCATGCTGCCCCCATTGCGTCTCCCATGCATAGGGCGAGCCCGCTTGCATCGGTTCAAGCATCCGAACCGCCGGAGGCGCTGTCTCTCGGACCTCCCACAATGTCCAGCCTGGGATCCAAGTCGATGCAAACAGCCCCAGCCATGTCCCTGGAATCGTGATGCTGTCCGGTATCGTGCGCTCATCGATGTCGATAAAGGTTGCAACCAGCAAGATCGAAAGCACCACGCTGTAGGCGATATACTGCGCGATCACCTCAAAGCTGCTGATCCCTCCACCGGTTACCACGCCACCCGTCCATGGTCCATCGGTGGCCGCCACTCGAATCGACGTCGGGATCGTCAGACCGTTCATCATCGCGCGATACAGACCGACGAGAAGAAACGGTACAACGCATTCGATGATCATGGGCCGAATCCAAAATCCACGCCCCCAATACTCCGATTCTCCGCGCCGAAACATCCAGCCAACCATCGGCAACCATGCCCCTTGCGATAGCGGGGGCAAGTCCGCCGAACGCCGATGCCACGCACCCATCGCGCGCGGAAAATATGCTAGTCCATAGATGGCATGATTGATCAAGACACCAAGCGCGACTCCGGCAATGAAGATCCCAATCTCGATTGCGTTGACCACAACCGATACCTCTGACTTTCCATGACGCGATGTTCATCGAGCGGGACGCATACCTGCTGCACGATTCCCCCCAAGGCTCACAGTTTAGCAGATTCTCAAGGCGAAAAGCGGAGGTACCCTTTCCCGATTGCTCAAGCTCTCCATTCTCGCCATAATTGAGAATCAAGGAGCTTGCTGGGTAAACCATCATCGACATCATGTGTGGCCAACGATAAATATGCCGTCGATGCATCGACTCCTGGTTGCCATTGTCCTTTTGGGGCTTATCGCCGCGTGCAAGTCCGAAACCCCATCGGGAATGGGACGTCATTCGAAAGGAGACATGGCTTCGATCACGGAAGTAACCTTCTCCGTAGCTGCAAGTACCCGAGACGTGATCCAGGAGATCATCGAACCGTTCCAATCGAGCCGCCCGGTAAAGGTCCATGTAAACTCCGGAGCCTCGAATGCCCTGGCAACGCAGATCGTCCATGGAGCACCGGTCGATCTGTTTCTGTCTGCAAGTCCGACGTGGGCTAATTACGTTGCCGACGCCGGACTTGCGAAAAGATCGATCCATCTTCTGACCAATCGCCTGGTCATCGTTGTACCAAAAGGGAATCCAGCCGCGGTCCATTTGCCCAAGGACTTGTTGAGTCCTGGCGTTCTAAAAGTCGCCTTAGCTGGGGAATCGGTGCCTGCTGGACAGTATGCGGACCAAGCCCTCTCCAATCTCGATATCTTGGACACTCTACGAGAGCAAGACAAAATCGTGCGAGGCCAGGATGTCCGGACCGCCTTGAGTTATGTGGAACGGGGCGAGGCTGAAGCGGGCATTGTGTACGCAACCGATGCAGCCTTATCAGAACTTGTCACCACCGTTCACGAATTCGACCCTGGATTGCATGACGAGATTGTCTATGTTCTCGTGCTACTCAATGGCGCGGAAGGGAATGAAATGGCAGAGAGTCTCGCGTCATTTCTCGAATCCCCACAGGCAACCGAACGGTTCATACGATACGGATTTCAGCCAATGGTTCAGCAACGGACAG
>JALOQW010000227.1 GCA_025459275.1 Pirellula sp. | reverse complement strand
ATCTTGCAAGCAAAATCTACTGTCGGATCAATATCAATCTGCATTCCGAAAGTTCTCGCACCACAGAGTTCCAGTTCAGTCGCACGGAGTATGGTAACCGATACAAGACAGTCGCATAGCAAACGAGATGCGAACTGGACCAAGCCCTGCCTTGAAATCGCACCGAAGTCGCCAGCAAGGCCGCCCAGGACAGCATTGGGACAACGTATGTGCCCCTGTGTTGGTCTGTCGGTGGAAATGATTTATGAAAGAACATGGGTGGGATCCAGGGCGAGGCTGGAGCGGGAAGCAGGGCACGAGAGGAGCGGGTAGCACGCCAAGATCCTGCTTCGTGGATCGACCATTGAACTGGATTTCCAACAGATTCAGAGAAGCCAACAGATTACTGATCCGCCTTCATGAAAAATTTGCTGGCCTCCTTGAATCTGCGGGAGGACCAATGAGATCTCGTGGTGAACTTGATGGATGATGAGCAGGGTGATTTACTTCTCAGGCAGTTTAATATAGCCGTTCCAATCGGGCGGAGCGGTCCGTCCATGCTGGGCGATGAAGACGGTAAGGAAATCTTTCACTCGATCTTCGGCTGGAACCTGATGCAGCAGCCGAAACGCTTCGCTCCAATTCCCGTCTTGAAAACTGTCCAGGGCTTTTTCGTACGCCTGAATATGCTGGTCCGTCAAAACGGAATCGACAGACTCGGGTAACAAGAGCTCGCTGACCATCAGTGGTTTTTTCATGCCGATGGGGAGCACTTTCGCGACTCTTCGAACGCGAGCGATGTTCGAGGGAACCTCGGCCTTGATACGGACCGCCGTCGCTTCGTCGATCAAGATCGGCGCCTGGAGTTGTTTCGTCATGTTTTCGAGCCGTGATGCGAGATTAACCACCGGTCCGAAAACGGTAACCTTGACCTGATCGACTGTCCCGATCCTGCCAGCGACGGCTTTGCCGGTCGAGAGTCCGATTCCGGCCCGAAAGCCGGCCAATGGGTGATCTGGGATCGCAGCGGATCTTTCAAACTCGGCCCGAATGGCGAGCGCGGCTGCAGCGGCATGCTGCACTGAATCGGGTTGTTCGAGAGGCCAGCCCCAGAATCCCATGGCTGCATCTCCGTGAAAATCACCGACCACTCCGTTGCGACCGAGGATGTGATGGGTCATGACTCCTAACGCGTCGCTCACGCGGCGCAAAAGATCGAGCAATCGATTGCTCGACTCTTCACTTTGTCTCGAGAACCCGCGCAAGTCGCAGAACAACACCGACACATTGGCCTCCCGCGGCGCGAGAACTTGATCGGGATCCTTCGTTGCAAGGGCATGCCGGACGATTGGGGCAAAGAAGGGTCGCAAAGAATCCTGGCGGCGTTGCAGTAATCGGGTTTGCCGAAGCGTCGCCATCGTCGTAGCCGTCAATTCGGCAAACTTCAGGTCATCTTGCAGGTCATCGGTGATGGCCAACGTTGCATCTCGGCTGCCATGGGCTGTCATGCTCGAGAAATCGCCAGCCACATAAATGGCCCAGCCTGGGCACGCTTCACTCGATATGGGAGTGCAGAAGGCCCAGTCGATATTCTCGGATTGAGTGTACACCGATGGCGTGTTGCGGTCGTGCGTTCGGCTCCAAACATGCAGCACGCTTTCGTGCGTTGCAATCGCTTGCCGAATCAACTGTGCCGAAGGGGAGAAAGGCTTGATGATCAACGAACGTGAATCCCAGTGCAAAACTCGAATTCCTAGATCGATTGTCTCGCTCCATCCACGAAAACTTGGAGTTGCTTCGATGCGGGGCGTTGCCGATGGGGGCGGTTCTTGCGATTGCTCGGAAACGATTGCTACAAACGTTGCTTGCGGAATCCCTTGCATCAAGAGATTGACGACTCGTACATGCAACTCCTCATCGCTACTGCAACTGGAGATGATTTCCGGTAACCGGCTGAGCACATCGATGCGTTGATCGGCGTTGCGATAACGGATCTGCCGCAGTTGGGACGGAGGATAGGATTGCTCGGTGAGAGCGGGTGGTTCATCGGCACTCGCAAGAACCCGAACCCGCTGGTCGACCAGGCTGAATGTGGTCTGACCAATGACAAAGTGATCGCCGATCCCGATCTCGAACTCATCCTTGCGCAGCCCTCGATAGAAGATCGGATTCCTGGCATCCATCAATCGTTGCACGGATAGCTTCTCTCCATCCCATCGAAGATCGGCATGCTGACGGGATATGCGATCATCCCATGGCACGGCCCAGCCAGGCGTGACGCGTCCCAAGATAAATCCCATCGGTTCCCCTCCTCGAGGCAATGGTCTTCTCCATCGATCCGACGGATTTGGGCCTTGCGCTATCAAGTCGGGCATAGAAGCAAATGATTCCCTGGAATAGAACGAGTGCGCTCCCGCTAAAAAAACTTCGGCGCAGTTGTTTGTTCAAATTTACCGTTAACCCTAACGAATGCCACAGGAGATTCGTCGAGAACGGAACGTATTGTATCGCGCTGGCACGCAGGTAAATCGGGGGCGAAGTGGCCAATATCGCAAAAATTGGGCCTGCTTCTGGCTCGTCGTTCCAATTTTTCGGGAGACCACTCATAATGAGGGGCCCTCCGGATCGCCTCCACTTCCCTCCCGTAGCGCAGAATCGACGCATGTTGAATGTCCGCCGTTGCCCACTGACGTTGCTCGCCTGTTCGATATCCCTGCTTTGGGGCGGTTCTGCCTTTGCGATGCAACAGCCGTCGGACGAGGCTTGGTTCGAGACGCATATTCGGCCGGTGCTCGCGGATCGATGTTTCGAATGTCACGGGCCCAAAAAACAGTGGGCGGGACTCCGGTTGGATCAGCGCTCGTTTTGGATTCAGGGAGGCGAATCAGGGGCGGCGATCGATCTGGCTGATCCCAAGAGCAGCCAGGTGATGGATCGAATCACGTCCCACGACGATTCGTTTCGCATGCCTCCTGCCGATGCCGGGCCACCTCTCTCTTCTGAGCAGATTGAGAATCTTCAACGCTGGATCGAATCTGGGGCCCCGTGGCCGGATAACCCACTCGAGAGAGCTGACGCGTCGCCTGATCCGAAGACTCACTGGGCGTTTCAGCCTTTGTCCGACCCGATCCCGCCTGAGGGACGGGACGATCCTGTAGCAACATGGATATCGGAGCGATGGCCGGCGGAGCGGCAGGTCGATCTCTCCGATGCTTCGCCAAGGGATCGACTGCGACGATTGCATTTTGCTCTGACAGGATTGCCGCCGACATTTCAGCAGGTTCAAGACTTCGAGAGGGATCCCAGCCAAGAAGCGTGGGAAAGCGCGGTTGAGGCTCTTTTGTCGAGCCCCTCGTATGGCGAGCGGATGGCCCGTCTGTGGATGGATGTGGCGCGATACTCGGATACCAAAGGCTACGTCTACGCTCGGGAGGAAAGAACCTTTGTGCATGCATGGGCCTACCGCGACTGGTTGATCGATGCGTTTTCCAAGGATCTTCCGTACGACCAATTCGTCCAATTGCAAATCGCCGGGGACTCCATCCTTCCCAAGGACTCCCCAGATCTGGCAGCGCTCGGGTTCATGACCCTCGGGCGACGATTCTTGGCCGTGTCCTCAGACATCATCGACGATCGATTGGACACGATGTTTCGCGGCATCATGGGACTGTCGATCAGTTGCGCTCGCTGTCACGATCACAAATTCGATCCCATTTCAACACGAGACTACTATGCGTTGTCCGGAGTATTTCTGAGCAGTCTCGAAACGCGTGCCCAAATTCGAGTGGAATCGGATGCAGCATCGGAGGAATTTTGGACAGGGCTCAAAGAACGGAGAGCGAAGCTTGAAGAATTAATGTCCAAGCATCGCGCCGAAGCCAACCGTCGGATCATCGACCGATTCGCGGAGTATCTGATCGCCCAAAAGGAATTCGAAAAGTACCCTGACGGCGCATTCACCCAAATCACAACCAAGGAAGACATCATTCCAGCCATCGTCCGTCGTTGGGAATGGGTGCTGGGTGAGTTGCAAGACCAACGTAACCCAGTCATGCAACCTTGGATCGAACTGTCGAACCTTTCGACCGAGTCGTTCGCCGAACAAGCCGCGTTGAAGCTTCGATCGTGGCGCGAGCCTTCGACCGAATTCCGAATCAATCCCGTTGTTTTGGCTGTTTTGCCGGCAGAACCTCAATCGCTCTCCGAAATTGCCAACGCCTATGGCTCTTTGGCCAAGGTACTGGCTGATGAAGGTGATGCACCGGCAGATCAGGATCGCGATCAAGCGCGACAGTTGCTCGTCTCCGATCATTCCCCGTTCCTTATTCCGAACGAATCGATCGAGAACACCGAGTGGATGTGGGACAATGGCACTTGCGTCGAGATTTGGAACGCACAGAGCGAAATCGATCGTTGGCTATTGCGCCCCGATGCGCCGAAGCTGGAGCTCCCGATTCTCGCCGATCGTGCGGTGCCGATGCGAGGTCGCGTGTTTCGGCGGGGGGATCCGAATCAAAAGGGAGATCTCTTGGATCGAAGGTTTCCAGAGTTCTTTGATTTACGTGAATCCATCGCATTTGAAAAAGGGAGCGGCCGATTGGAACTGGCCCATGCGTTGACGCGAGCCGACAATCCACTAACGGCCCGTGTTTGGGTGAATCGTGTTTGGCAAATGCACTTTGGCTCGGGGCTCGTTTCGAGCGCGAGTGACTTTGGACTCCGTTCTGAGCGACCGAGTCATCCAGAATTGCTCGATTGGTTGACTCGCGGTTTTATTGAAAACGGCTGGAGCACTCGATGGCTTCACAAAGAGATCACGCGCTCGGCGTTCTATCGCACTTCCTCATCCGTTCCTGTATCCATTGTAACGGCTTGCTCTGCCGCCGATCCCGAGAATCGCCTACTTTGGAGGTTCCCTCGCAAACGGCTGTCTTGGGAAGAGATGCGGGATGCGATGCTCTCTGTCTCTGGCTTGCTCGATCGAACGATAGGGGGCAAATCGATCGATGGGTTGACGCCGTTGAGTCACGGGCGATATCGACGGTCAGTCTACAGTCTGATCGATCGACAGTACTTGCCGATGACATTTCAAGTCTTCGATTTCGCTAACCCAGATTTGCATACACCGACTCGCGGAGAAACGATTGTTCCTCAGCAGTCCCTGTTTCTCATGAATCATCCGTTTCCTGTCGCATGCGCCCGCTCGCTCACGGAAGAGATCGAGAGACAGCCAAGTGTTGAGGCTCACGATAACGCCTCTTTTGTTACACGGCTGTATCGCCAGACCTTACAACGCGAACCTGAAGGCAGAGAGATTGAGGTAGCACTCGCATTCTTGGAGCAATGGGGCGACGGAGCGGAAGGGGCAACAAGCGATGGTCCGCAATTGCCTGGTCGAGTCGCGCTGGCGCAAGTCCTACTTCTGTCCAATGAGTTTCACTATTTGGAGTAGCCGCACATCATGCAGGCAAGAATCAATCTTGTTGGGGCACAAGCGTTTTCGCGACGTGGGATGTTGACATCGGTTGGCATGGGGATGGGCATGCTCGGTTTGGGGAGCCTGTTCGCAGACGAAGCGATCTCTCCATCGTCCGGACAGTCGCTGGCACCCAAGAAACCGCACTTCGCGCCTCGAGCCAAGAGGATGGTCCATTTCTTTTTGAACGGTGGACCATCCCATGTCGATACATTCGACCCAAAGCCACGGCTCCTCGAGATGGCGGGACAATCGTTGCCCGGCTCCCTCAGGACGGAACGGAAGACCGGTGCGATCCTACCGTCCCCCTTTCGATTCGATCGCTATGGAGAGAGCGGGTTGGAGATCAGTGAGCTATTCGCCAAGACTGCAGCCCATGCCGATTCGATAGCCGTGATTCGATCCATGGTGGCCCAAGTCCCCAATCACGAGCCCTCGCTCATGCTGATGAACTGCGGAGACTCCGTGCAACCACGACCGAGTCTGGGGGCGTGGCTCATGTATGGTCTGGGATCTGTGAACCAGAATTTGCCGGGCTTCATTGCCATGTGTCCTGGGGGTTATCCAATCAAAGATACCGCCAACTGGCAGTCAGGGTTTCTTCCCGGTGCTTTCCAAGGTACCTATGTCGATCCCAAGCACCAGGAGATCGAGCGACTGATTGAAAACGTTCGCAGCCCCCATGCTTCCTTGACCCAGCAACGCAAGCAACTGGACCTGCTCCATCAATTGGAGAAGCAACGCGGAGAGGCCGCAAGGGATTCGCGACTGGAGGCGAGGATCGAATCGTTCGAACTTGCCTTCCGAATGCAGACGGAAGCTGCCGAGGCGTTTGATTTATCGCAAGAATCGGCGTCAACCCGGGAGCTCTATGGGGACTCAACCCATGGCAGGCAAACCTTGATCGCACGACGCTTGCTCGAACGCGGTGTGCGATACGTTCAGTTGTGGCATGGTGCCGGTCAGCCTTGGGACCACCACAGCGAGATCGAAAAGAACCTCCGGACGCAGTGTGGTGAGATCGATCAACCGATCGCTGCTTTTCTGACCGATCTCAAGCAACGGGGAATGCTGGAGGACACTCTCGTCTTGTGGGGAGGGGAGTTCGGCAGGACTCCCGTATCCGAAGGAGGGAACGGCCGTGACCACAATCACTACGGGTTCAGTGTCTGGATGGCCGGTGGCGGCATTCGTGGAGGAACGGTCTATGGAGCGACCGATGAATTTGGCTTCAAAGCGGAACAGAATCCGACGAGTGTGCATGACCTACACGCCACCATTCTCCATTTGATGGGCTTTGACCACGAACGATTGACGTATCGATATGCAGGCCGCGACTTTCGCTTAACCGATGTCCATGGCAACGTCATCCATGAGGTGATCAGCTAACCGCCGATCAATGATGTCCGCCACTGGCTTTTTGCCCACTGCCTGAGCCGTGCCCACCACTACCTGAGCCGTGTCCGCTACCTGAGCCATGTCCAGCGGGTGCTGCGGCCGCGGCAGCTTCGTCCTTCTCTGCCAGGATCCTGGCTTCTTCATCCAGTGCCTTGGTATTAACAAGTCGTTGCACCCGAGACTCGGCCTCTTCGTGGATCTCTTTTAAGACAAAGACTTCCACGCGGGAGTCATTGCTGGTTTCTGTTGTGGTGTCCGTGATGCGTGGCTCCGAGCTTCCGGCTTGGCTCAAGCGGATGCGTTGGGGATCGATCCCACGATCGATCAGGAACTGCACTACGGCCAAGGAGCGTTG
>JALOQW010000226.1 GCA_025459275.1 Pirellula sp. | reverse complement strand
ACGCGGGTTCCTTCGGGAGCTTCGAAGGACCCTGTCTGTTGAAGGCTTCGGGGCTTCAGCTTAGTGTACGGAGGGAAACTGAGTTCCGTGCGATCGACAGCAACGAGCGGAATGACTTGGACCTTGACGTCAAATGGGCCTGCGACTGCGTCACCTGCATGGATCCAATACTTCAGTGGTTGGTGTATCCCGCCAAACGTTCGTCCGAAGTCGAGCCTGTAGTTGATTCGTTCCACTTCGGGCACCATTGCAAGGGACTCGCCGATCATCTGACCATCGGACAGATCGAATCGAACGCTGACTCCTTCTCCTTGGTGCATGCCTCGGACGGTGACCGACATCGGCATGACGGAGCCTTGGGTAACCGTGGTGGCCCCCGGTGCGACTTCGACAATCTGAACTCGAGCAGCGGGTGCAATATTGGCCCACGGCATGATCATGCGAGCGATGGATGTCATGCCGCTCTTGGGGCTAGCGAACATGTAGATAGCGCTGCAAAGCAAGCACCCAAAGAACGCAGCACCGAGTCGGACCACGGTTGCCGAATCGACCACGGATTGTGCGTCTTGTCCATTGAGGTTTCTGATCGCGTACCGTCCCACATACGCAACCACTCCGCGCGGAGCTTTCGCATCTTCTGAGGAAAGTTGCAGCCAACTGATCAAGCTGTCTTTGCAGTCTGGGAACTGCCGCTCGATCATCCGGGCAGCATGTTCCGTTGAAATCGGGTAGACCAACGGTGGAAGCACTCGGCGAGGGAGCCACCACACGCTCCAAGCAACAACGATCCCCCATACGCCAAGTCGAGCCAGTTTCGAAAGTGGCCACAACCAATGGTCGACCAGAACCATGGCGGTAAGGACGCATACGAGAACGGTCGCCCACAGAAGCAAACCGTAGAACAACTCCGTACGCCGCATGCTACGCGCGGCTTGTTCGACATAGCTTAGGAGCGTTTCTCTGGATTCCGAAGTTGCCGTCTTCGAACCGGTCGTGTTCCTTTTGGGATCACGAGTGTGGGAAGTGGCGGTTGGGATCGATGAAGTCGACACGTTGGCTGCTGTTCGATCGGACCGTTGAGGCCCGAACTTTCTTTCCTGAGGAAGCGTAGGTCGAAAGACTTTCGTCCATTATAGCCCTCTCGAGCACCGTCGGCCCTCGGATTTCGCTCACCCTGCACGAGAAAAAAGTGGTTGGCTTCCGGAACAGTCCTTACAGATGCATCCCGACGAAGCCACCCGATTGTTCGATCATCTGCTGGAGTTGCTCCATTCGTTTCCGGGTGCGATCCGGATCACCGGCTCCGATATAGCGATTGAATTCGGTGCAGACAGCATGAGTCACGGTCTCTGAGAACCATCGAACCACATGTTGTTCCAGCCAAGGAACGTTTTCCTGATCAAGAGTTACCAGGAGCGTTGCGCTCTTTGCAGAGGCATCGAATTCGTCGGTAAAGAGAACTCCTTCGAACTTGAATGAGATCATGCCACACTTGGGATCGTTGGTGACGAAAAACCGACAATGGGCATTGTGGAGGAAGTACGTGTTGTGCGTTCCGTGTTCTGCAATCGCGCACTTGATTCTCTCCCATTTAGCCACGAGCCCTGGAGACGCATCCAGGGGCGGGTCCAGCCGTGTAACGCTTCTCAAGGGCAAGCAATCGAAAGCAACGTCTACGGGGCGGTGATTCTGTTCCATGGGTAGATGGGATCTCTAGATACCATAAAACGCTTGATTAAGGATGTCGCGCTCTTCCAGTTTATGCGACCTCAAGGATCCGGTGGCTGGGCTGGCCGACTCTGGCCTTGAGACCAGGCTTAACGGGAAGCGTTTGGCGATTTCATCTCCCCAACGCATTTTGACGAATTGCCAAGCGCCCATGTTGCAGGGCTCATCTTGATACCAGACTACCGAAGTGCCATCCGCGTACGGTTCCAAGTGCTTCATCACTTGAGTGACGTCCAGTGGATAAAACTGTTCCACTCGCAGCAGCGCAACGGACTGTGCGTCGAGGCGTTTGCGTTCTTCCAACAGATCGTAGTATGCCTTGCCAGTGGACAGGATCACTCGAGAGGTTGGTGTCCCGGCTGGTCGGTCGTCCGCAAGAATCTTCTGGAACGAACCGTGCTCGAGGTCGTCCAACGTGGAGGTGCATGCCGCGTGTCGCAGCAGGCTCTTGGGTGTCAGAACGATCAACGGTTTGCTCCACTTCGACTTCGCCTGACGCCGCAACAGGTGGAAATACTGAGCGGGAGTTGAAGGTTGCGTCACGATGACATTGTGTTCTGCGGTCAACAGTAGGAATCGTTCCAGCCGAGCGCTGCAGTGCTCGGGGCCTTGGCCTTCGAAGCCATGAGGCAGCAACATGACCAATCGACTTAACCGTTTCCATTTGTCTTCGGCGCTGGTGATGAACTGGTCAACAATACACTGCGCTACATTCCAGAAGTCACCGAACTGTGCTTCCCAGAGAATCAGCCCCTCGGGGCAATCCAGGCTGTATCCGTATTCGAATCCGAGAACAGCCGCCTCGGATAATGGGCTGTTGACGATTTCCACTCGTCCTTGATTTGGGGCCAAATGCCCTAACGCCATGTAACGAGCATTGTTGTCGGTATCGTGAAGAACCGCATGGCGTTGAGAGAACGTGCCGCGTTGGGAGTCCTGTCCCGTCATTCGAATCGGGTGGCCATCCAGAAGGAGCGAACCAAACGCCAAAGCTTCCGCGGTTGACCAGTCGAGACGGCGGTTTCCGACGGCCATTTCGCGACGCTCCTCGAGCCATCGCAGGATCTTCTTATGGGGCGTAAAGCCGGCGGGGTACTCGCAAAGCTTGTGAAGAATCGATTCGGATTGATTGCGAGGAATCGCTGTGGTGACCTGCTCGTTCGCTGGCTCCGGGCCACCGAAGTAACCGGACCAGTATCCTGTCATGCTCTGCAAGTCGTAAACGAACGGCTCACTCTTGGCCAATTCGAATTCCCGCGTGAGTTTAGCGTGACGCGCCTCATCGATCGCGTCCGCCTCTTGGCGAGTCATACCGTTCATGTTGAGCAAATGCTCAAGGTAGCTTTCCCGAACCCCCTTCTTGGCGTCGATTGCACCGTACATGATCGGTTGGGTGTATCGAGGTTCGTCGGCTTCGTTGTGCCCCAACTTGCGATACGCATACATGTCGATGACGACGTCCTTCTCGAACTCTTTTCGGAAGTCCATCGCCAAATTGACAACCTGGGCAACGGCTTCTGGATCTTCGCCATTCACATGGAAGATCGGAATTTGAAGCATCTTGGCAATGTCGGTTGCGTAGGTGCAACTGCGACCTTGGTCAGGTTCGGTAGTGAATCCGACCTGATTGTTGAGAACGATATGGAGCGTTCCTCCCGTACGGTAACCGGGAAGTTCGCTGAGGTTCAACGTTTCTTGCACGACCCCTTCGCCGATGAACGCCGCATCTCCGTGGATTAGAATGGTCATATTGTCGGTGCGATGCACATCGCCATCGCGGTCCTGCTTGGCTCGACAACGACCAAGAGCGACCGGGTTAACGAACTCCAAATGGCTCGGGTTGAAGCATAGGGAGATGTGAACCTTCTGACCGGTGCTGGTCGTCCAATCGCTGCTGTAACCCATGTGGTATTTGACGTCGCCACCACCACGAAACAATTCCGGATTAGGGTCATCGAAAGACCAAAAAATGCTCTGAGCCCGTTTGCCCATGATGTTGGCGAGAACATTGAGACGACCGCGGTGCGCCATGGCCATGACAACATTCCGGACGCCGTGCTGCCCAGCCTTTTCGAGTGCCCGATCCAACAATGGAATCAAGCTTTCGGAGCCCTCCAAAGAAAAGGTCTTGGAGCCCGTATACTTCTTGCGGATAAACTCCTCAAAGATCGTGGCATCGGCCAGCTTGGTGTAAATGCGCATTTGCACATCGCGCGACAACTGCAATCGGTTCTCGCTCACCTCCATGCGACGCTGAAGCCAATCACGGATGTTCCGATTGTCGATATGCATGAACTGAGCACCGATACTGCGGCAATAGGTGTTGCGCAGTTTTTCGATGATGTCCGCAAGCGTGCGACCGCTCGTGTATTGAATATTGGGAGCGGTGAATGGGCGTCGAAGATCCTCTTCCGTTAATCCATAAGCCGATGGATCCAGCTCGGGAGGCCCTTTGCGTGTCAAACCCAGCGGATCAATCTTGGCCATCAAGTGGCCTCGAACTCGGTACTCCCGAACGAGCTGATCGACCCGCTCCTGCATCCGCGCTAGCCAGAGCGCGTCGGGTATGTTTTCCGACGTTACTTCGCCGTTCCGCTGGCTGTCCGCATCGCCGAAGAAACCTTCGGACTGTGCCGCCAACGAGAACTCCTCGAAATACTTGCGCCAAACCTCAGAGACGCTGTTCGGGTCGTGAATGTAACGGACGTATAAGTCGTCGATGTAATCGAGACTGTAAGTGTTCATGGGGAATTGGTTCTAAAGGAGGTGCTGGTCGCTCGCCGCTCGTGCCATCCGGGTTTTTTGAAGCCGAGTCGGTATGAACATGAGATAGAACATGCTTGCCCGGAGAGCAACCCCAAGGTTCCGGGAAGCGGCACTAACCCAATGCCAGTGGCAACCAAGACGCCTTAGGGAGGTGTTGAGGGGCGTTTCGAATTGCTACGACCACAAGCTCACGGGAAATTATAGCTAGCTGCAAGGGGCACGATAATGGCGATTTGTAGGGGTTAACGTGAAAATCCCGGGAGTTTGGCCGAATACGACGACGTTAGCTCGGCGACCAACCCACTCCCAAAGATTGGGATTTCGTGCAATCCCGGTCAAACCGGGAGTTTGGGAAGTCTGTAACGATCGCGATGACATTTCCGATCAGGAGATTTTTTCGGAAAAAGTGAAGGCTGCGGGATAGGCGTTCGATAACAGGATTGGCCTGCCTAGAGTTTTCCGTTTGGTCAACCTATGCCGGTCGCGTCGAGTATTCACCTCGATCCTGATTTCCTCGCCTAGTTCACGGAAGGTACTGTCGTGATACGCGTAGCCACGATCTGCGTTGCGATGATGATCGCATTTCCTTTGTCTGGCATCGGCCAAGAGCCGCGGCGCAGCGGATCGGCAGTCCGACCTGCAAGCGCATCCTCGATGACCAAGCGTTCCGAAGGCGTCCCACGTCCGGCACGCCCCGTCGGTCGTCTGGCTGCCAGCCGCCAAACGGGCTCAAGCTTGCTCCAAGAAACAGAAGTCGTCCAAGCGGCTCCTGCCAACCCGTCGGAGATCATCGTTGAAGACGGTGGGATGATGATCGGAGATGGTGAAGTGATCTATGAGGGAGGTGAAAGCTGCTCCTCTTGCGGCGACTCGGGCTGCACCAGCTGCGAATCGAGTCCTTACGCCGCGATTGGTCCTTATGGCATCGACATCTGTAACCCCACCGGACTCGGGGGACGCCGCCTTTGCATTTGCCTGCCAAGCCATGGATGGGTCAGCGTCGATTACCTCGGATGGTACCAAGCCGGAATGAACACTCCAGCGCTGGTGACCACCTCCCCCGCAGGAACCGCCCAAGCTGCTGCCGGCGTATTGCCGAACGCTCAGGTACTCTTCGGCGGAAACAACGATATTCTTACCGACACCATGAATGGCGTCCGCGTCCGAGTCGGAGTCTGGTCCGCTACACGACCTAACGCAGGTGCCGAAGGTGAATACTTCGGATTCGGCCAGCAGACGGAGTCCTTCGACCAGAACTCTACCGGCAGCCCAATTCTGGCTCGACCGTTCTACAACAACGTGACTGGCCTTCAAGATTCGGAACTGGTCGCCTTTCCCAATCTGTTAAGTGGTCGCGTTCAAGTCGACGCGGAATCCCAATTGGCATCGGCTGCCGTTCGCTTCCGCCATATCTTGTGCTGCAGCAATGCATGCGGTTACTCAACATTGGCTTGTGCTCCCGTCCAAGCGCAGTCGCGTTTCGATGCAACCCTGGGCTGGCGCTACATGCAGCTTCGCGAAGGGCTGACCATCACCGAAAACTTGACCTCCCTGTCGACCGCCAATCCTGGCTCCTTCCTGATTCAAGATGCATTCGACACCTTCAATCAATTCAACGGGGCAGAACTGGGGGTCCAATGGCTCGGTCGTCGAGGATACTGGACCGCGGAAACCATGCTCCGAGTCAGCTTCGGCAACACGCTGCAGCGTCTGAATATCGCTGGAAGCACGCAGAGCCCACGCGGTGGAGACACCCTCGAAGGTGGATTGCTAGCTCAGCCGGGTCGAAACATTGGAGTCTACGAACAAGAAGAGTTCGCGATGATTCCTGAGCTCGGAGCCAATGTTGGCTATCAATTGACACAGCGACTCAAGCTCAATGTCGGTTACACGTTCCTGTACTGGAGCAACCTGATCCGCCCAGGCGACCAAATCGATACAACCGTTAATCCGAATCTTCTCCCTCCAGCCATCGCAGGAAATACGTTTCTGGGACCGGCCTTCGAAGTCCGAGAAACGGACTACTGGGTGCAAGGACTTAGCATCGGTGGCGAATATCGTTGGTAAATTCGAGTTGTCGAGTCTACCTGCCGAATAAATGATGTGCCGGTAACATCTGAGGCTTGCGCGATTTCATCGTGCAAGCCTTGTCGCATGATGCAAGCAAAGCGTGGCACCCAACACGCTCAGCTCGAAGGGATTCGAAGATGGCAGGACTTTGGAAGCAGTTGGTCTCGTTGGTCAGTCGTTCACCTCGTCCAAGCGACGCGGAATCCTCCAAACAGCGTCGACTTCAAGCAAGACGCCATTTACGCGTAGAGCTCCTCGAGCAACGCCAGTTGATGGCTGCCGATATCCGAGGCGTCGTCTTCAACGACACGACGGAAAATGGCTTGAATGCGGGCGATCCACTGATCTCGGGAGTCACGATTTCCCTGTTTCGCGATGGCGGCAACGGCACCTTCGACAACGGATCGGGCGACGATGTCGCAGTGGGTACGGACGTCTCAGCCCCCACCACGGGTGAGTATTCGTTCTCAGTGAACACCGCAGGAACCTACTTCGTTGTCCAGTCGACGGCGGCTCCGGGCTTGATTCAACGCGCTAGCCAACGTGTGCAGTCGCTCACACTCTCGGCTGGTGACGTCGCAGGAAACGTTGTCACCACGCTGGATTCTTTCAACACAACACAACAAGTCGTTGATGCGAACTTCCCCGGCTCGACACCTGCGCAAGCCTCTGATGC
>JALOQW010000534.1 GCA_025459275.1 Pirellula sp. | reverse complement strand
AAACGGCATCAGAAACGGGAGTTTTTTGATGTTCCATCGTCGCGATCGCCATGTACTGATTCGTTACCTGGCGACTGTCAAGAAAGAGACTCCCGTCCATAGCCTTGTTTGTGCTCAGGGCAATTCGCCTTGTTTCGCATTATAACGCGATGGATCGCCGACCAACAGTAGAGCAGTCCACTCAACGAACGGATGATTGAACCCAGTCCATCGATGTAAGACTTCATGTTATGCCGCTCGAAACCCCTCACCCCCGGCCTCCGCCTCGGCGGACTTGCAGCCTCTACCGCAAGGGGAGAGGGGAGAAGGGTTCCGAACATAGAGATGCGCCGAAGCTGTTGTGGCGAATCTCTGAACGATTCATGACTCCCTCTCGTTCGTTGCGGGAGAGGCTGGGGGCGAGAGATGATTGCCGTTGGTTAAACTGTCGTCATCAACAGTCGCTTCATGTCGGAGACCGCTTGCTGCATACCGACCAAGACGGCGCGGGATACGATGCTGTGTCCGATGTTGAGTTCGAACATATTTGGAATCGCGGCAATGGGAAGGACGTTGTTGTAGGTCAGTCCGTGGCCAGCATGGAGTCGCAGGCCGAGGTCCACGGCGTGTTGCCCCGCATGAATGAGGCGATCCAGCTCCGCTTGTTGTCTCGATCCTTTCGATGAAGCGTATTGTCCTGTATGCAATTCAATGGCATCGACCGCAAGCTCCTTGGCGATCTCCACTTGTTCTCGTTCGGGATCGATGAACAAGCTAATGGAGATGCCTTCGTCGCGGAGCCGATGTATGGCTTCCATCAATAGCGCGGATTTGGGACGGAGGTCGAGCCCTCCTTCGGTCGTGACCTCCTCGCGCTTTTCCGGGACCAACGTGGCTTGATGCGGACGGACTTCGCAGGCAATACCGACGATTTCGGAAGCCACGGACAATTCGAAGTTCATTTTCGTTCGAATGGTCTGAGCCAGGACGCGAACATCGCGGTCTTGGATGTGACGTCGGTCCTCTCGAAGGTGGACGGTGATGCTGTCGGCTCCACCCAATTCGGCGAGCACCGCGGCAGCTACGGGATCCGGCTCGACCGTTCGCCGAGCCTGACGCACTGTCGCCACGTGATCGATGTTCACCCCGAGCTCCACCATTCCGATGCTCCCCTAAAATTCCACGAATTTCCAAAAGAATGCGTCAACCACTCGTGGAACGATAGTACACATGCGGGGATTCGCCAAGCGGCCCCCTTGGGCTTCCCAGGTCCGTCGCACTTTGGCATGACGAAACACGATTCAACGATTACACTTTTTGCATGATGAATGCGCAAAAGAACTCTCTCCGGAATTCGATTCTTGCCTCCACGGTCTTCGATAGGTTGATGCCATGGGCTGCGATTCCATCGATCGGGCTGTTGGGTTGTGCGAGCTTCGTGGGTTGCCAGCCTTCGAGTTCCGTCCCGCCTGCCAAACCATCCGAAACGGTCGTTGCGACCGAGGAACCCTCAGCCCGCTCGTTGAAGGACCTGATTGACGACACGTTGGCCTATAACCGTGATCGTCGCATCCTGTCAACGCAACGAAACGCCGCTTGGCAGGTAGCTCACGGATCGGTTGCTTATGGCTTGGATCTACCCTTGCAGGTTGGTAACCAACGCGTATCGGCATTCGAATATTTATTCGGTGGCGGATCGATGCGCGGTTGGCAAATGGCTTTGGGGGGGACCAATCCCAATACGAACCGCCCAATCGTGAAGACCTTCGTGGAGGCGGGCAGCTACGAAGGACAAGGGCAAACCCATCCCCCATTGGATTTGCCGATCACGGTCGATGGCAAGACATTGACGCTGGAGGACTGGGGAAGATCCGCCCAATACGAGATCCCCAACAACACGTTTCGGGAATACAGCTGGACACTCATTGCGCTGACGAATCTTTTTCCTGACGACTACGAATGGAAAGCGGCGGATGGCAAGTTATGGACGCTTGAGCCGCTGGTAGCCTTTGAGGCGAAACAGGACCTGACCAGCAGTCCTTGTGGCGGGATGCATCGCGCCATGGGGTTGGCGCATGCGGTCCAATACTGGAAGCGCCGGAAGCTGAGTTTCACCGGTGGATGGCTTGAAGCCCAGAAGAAACTCAAGGAGACCGTCGACATCATCCGTCGCTACCAGAACTCCGACGGAACGTTTTCCACGAATTACACGTCGCGGCCTGGGACCAGCAATGACCTCAGCAC
The DNA here is from genome assembly GCA_025459275.1 of Pirellula sp. Lineage (GTDB taxonomy): Bacteria > Planctomycetota > Planctomycetia > Pirellulales > Pirellulaceae > JBKCUI01. Next base: position 1,856 of record JALOQW010000534.1, on the reverse strand, counting down.
TCGTATCGGCACGACCGGCCATACGCTGGAGGTTCTCGCGTATGCGCTCGAGCCCGAGCAATTGCGTGAACCGTGGATGGAGAAAAGTGTGCGTCGATTGTGCGAGATGCTGCAAGCCTCCAAGAACGAGGAATTGGAATGCGGTGGCCTGTATCACGGGCTCGCCGGCCTTCGCATCTATCGCGAGAGAGTGTTCGGCCATCCCGATTCGTGATGACGGGAGGGAGACTTCAATGACTCGGGTCGCGAGAATTCCGTAGGACGGACTTCTAGTCCGTCAAAGCAACTATTCCGTCAAAGCCACGCTCCATCGTCGGACTGGAAGTTGCCAAACTTCCCGGTGCTCCAGGATCTTTGGCAAGATCCACCACATGAGGTCGGTTCGTTAAACGGTATTGCAGCTAAACGAAAACAGCAGGCCCGGAAGGTACCTGCTGTCTTAAGTGTTGGTCAATTGGTCCAGGATCAGTCAGGAATCGTGATCGTCTGACCGTCCTGCATTGCACCCATCGCTCGATACGTTCGCAAATCGACTTCGTTAGCGATAAATCGCACGCTACCATCCGCAAAGGCAAAGTTGCCACCCGTGGTGTGATCACTGGTAAAGCCGTAATTGTTCTGCCAGTCCTGGTAGCAAATTTCCAACGCCTTGCGTGGGGGCAAACCTACTCCTGCTGAGCAAACTGCAGGAGCATTCAATGGAATGGCAGTGGTTCCAACCGAACCTATGAACCAGTACCACCAATTGTCTTGCGTGTAACTTCCCACCGATTCACCGACCATCATGGTGTTGCTGAGTCCATCTTTCACCGCTGCGATCAGCGTGTTGCAAGCAACCCCAGGCCGAGGGAAGGAACCGGAAGGAGGAAGCCCGGCCGGCATCGGAGTGTCCCCTTGGTAACCAGCGAAGAAAATCCCATTGCCATTACCAAATGCGTTCCCATTGTTCGCGAGGAACGGATCGGTATTGAACAAGTCCGTTGCTGGTATGGCATAAACACCCCAGGCCCAGTTGCAACCAGAGACTCCCTTATAGCTTGTCGTAGCGTACTGTTGGCCTCCGGAAAGTCGGTCTCCACGATTAGGAAGCACATTCGGGGTGGTATCGCTTGGGCAACGATAGAGAGCAATCCGCTGCTGAGCAACCCATGGATTGGTATTGATCGTGGGAGCGACCAAGCCGCCAACATTTCTCGGATCATTGGTCACATCCGAAGTCGCAACGATGGAGCGGTACAGATTGTCTTGCTCGATGTACGGCAGAATGTTGGTCATCCAAGAAACTTGGGTGACGGGTGAAGTGGGAGTCGGCTGGGGATCAATCAGGATATCCGCTGTGGATGGGATGAAGCCACCGAAGCTGCCTGGCATCTGCTTGCGAGCTGATTCGAAGTTGATCGCACCCATTGCGATTTGGCGGATGTTATTCGAGCAGCTCATGCGTCGTGCTGCTTCACGGGCCGCTTGAACGGCGGGTAGCAACAACCCGACCAGCACGCCGATGATGGCGATGACCACTAGCAACTCGACCAGAGTGAAGCCACGCACACGTCGTCGATGGAATGTCATATTCATGTTCTCCAAAAGCTGAAAAGTTACCATTCCATGCGGATGCAGGAACGCGAGCAAACTGCAATGCCCGTTTCGCCAGCACGGGTGTGTGATGCATGCCGTGGCAGAAATCGACGATTTTGGTCGTGTCTGCTCCCGCCACGACCCTTCTTCTATGGTACGGCCCCACGCAGCAATGTCAAGAAAACCAGCCTTCAGCCAGATTTTTCAGGCGGAATTCGACCGAATCTTCGACTGCCACACCGCACACAGCCCTAGGCTGGCCAACAAACTTACGGCCGGGA
>JALOQW010000225.1 GCA_025459275.1 Pirellula sp. | reverse complement strand
CCTCAACTCACTCATGGCGACTCCTTGGAATATTCGGTCGAAGGAGAAACACTATCCGATTCCCTTGAAGGAGCCCCCGACAGTAGATCGGTCCACTTTCGCTCAGCCTCATCACACCATGAGAAGGCACTGCGAAAAGGCCTAACGATCCATCGATCCAAAAACGTGTCGAGATACCACCGTTCGATGGCCCATCGATAAATTCGGGACTCCATGCCAAGCGGAATCCAGCGTACCCCCCCATTTCCTCGATTGGAAACGTGACCTCCCATCGCGCTTTCCAAGACCTGATAATCTCTCAACAATGTTGGAGCCCGAAGCAACTGAAGGGTTCGTACACATGCATGGCCGATAATATGAAACAAGGGGAGATAGCGCAACCCCAGTCCAATCTCAAACACGATTAACCCAACCTGGGTTAGGGATGCAAACGATAGCGCGCTCTTGATGTCCGATTGGACACGGCCCGAAAGGGCTGCCATCAATGCGGTCGCCAAACCTAATCCAGCGACAAACCAGGCCAGCATCGGCGATTGATCCAAAACCGGGCTGATCCTTAACAGCAAGTACGCTCCTAGGTGAATCGAGAGTGCCCCGTAGAAGACAGCACTCGATGGAGTCGGTCCTTCCATGGCTCGAGGCAACCAACCTGAAAACGGGATCAATGCCGATTTGCCTGCAGCCGCAAACACCATCAAACCGCCAATGAACGTGGCCTCGGCGGTTGTCAGTTGGATCGCGGCGTTCGGCCAGCCCGCACCGCCAGTCAAGCGAACGAACTCTCCTTCGCCCGTCAAATGATGCAAGGCTGCAGCTGCTACCAAGAATGCTGCATCGGCCAATCGATAGACTATCCAAACCCGAAGCCCGTTGCGAACTGGTGCAGGCCGCTCGTGAAAAAAGGCAACGAGCAGAGCGGATGAAAGCCCCACTAGCTCCCAACCAAAGAACAACGTCTCTATCGAACCTGCCAAAGCGGCCGACACGATACCGAGCAGAAACATCGCCAGAAGCAAAAAGAACCTAGGAAAGCCAGGTTCGCGATGCATATAGTTGGCTGCGAAGGCTGCAATGAGTCCGCACAGGAGATACGAAAGTATCGCAAATGGAATCGAGAGCCAGTCAAAAATGTACTCGATTCTCAGATGAAAATGAGCCGTCTCGAGATGCGCCCACTCTCCCAATCGATATGTCAACGCTTGATCGGAGCCATCACCAAGATGAAGGACTGCCAACGCAATCAATGCGAGGAACCCTATGCCGATAACCGATTTGGACAATCCAGCCACGAATTGCTCCGACCATTTCCAGTCGAAGAGCGATGGCAACCCAAGCAGCGCAAGGAGCATCGCTGGGCCAAGAACGACGATGAAGGCGAGACTATCGAATAACGTCATGGGATTCGCAAATTCATCGTGGAAGAACCTGGTTGGGGTAACCTTCGAGGATCTGTGCAAAACCAAGATTGCCCCGTTTGCCGCGATACCACTCTTGAGAAGTACGCACAGCGATCAGTGAATGCGACGATGGTGCGTAGCGAACGAATCGATGCCGTTGCAAGAGATGGATCTCATCGGAATTCGGAGACAAGGTTGCGATCTGGACCCATCCGTTGCCACACAATCGATCGATTACAGGAACCCGCTGCATGATTTGGATGAATGATTCTGGTTCGGTCTCAATCACAAAGAGGATCCTCAACGGATCGTGGATCTCGACCATTTGCGACGACAATCCGGTCCGAAGGTCGCTTGCAGCACCATCCATGACCCCAACCAAGGATGTGACGTTGTGAGGCAGCTTCGAACCGCAACCGTAACCGCTGACGTCCACACGTGAGAAATAGTATTCGAGATTGATTCCCGCACAAACGGGGATAACTGCGGAAAGAATCCGGGTCAAAATACTGGACTCGGTATCGTCCTGAGTCGGATCATAGGAAACCAAAAAAGAACGACGATCTAAAAACAAGCCGCGTGTTCGTGATCGGCGACCTACCGTACAAATGGCGTTGGTTGCGTGATTGTATTCCGGGCGGGTCTGCGATAAGTCCTCCGATCGCTCCTCCACGTGTCTCAACGCTCGTTCGGGTGACATGGACAAACTCGCGGAAACAAAACGTCTGGAACGCTCGTGAGCATTCCGTTCTCTCACTTCACGGACTTGTTCCAGCAGTCGATCGAAATCCTGATGATGCGAATCGGGAAGTCTTGAAACTTCCAAAAAATCGACCGAGTCGCTACACGTGTTGTGATAAGCACCAAGAAACACGGTGTCATCGGGAATACGCAAGCCTCGATCCGCAATTCGCGCCCGTACACGTGGATCGTTGGCCATCGCACATATCGCTCGAGCATTCGGACCACCGCGCCCGCCGCCACAAGCACCACAATTGTAGGCGGACTCGTGAGGATTGTTCAAGCTGGACGAGCCATGTCCCACGATGACCACCAAGCGAGCAAAATGGTGCGTCAGTCCGATGTCCCGCAATAATCGTTCCACCGCATCCGCCATCTCTTCGACTCGAAATCCATAACCGCTCGGTTGTGGAGTAGGCTCGCCCGCCTCACGCTCCAAGGTCAATCGCGTCGCATCCGGTGGCGCGACCCATCTCCCCGCCGATCGACGAATGGCGGCCGCGCTGCGCGGGAACAGAACGCGTGCAACCAACGGAAGGGAAGCGAGGGGGCCAAAAGCAGCAAAGGCGAGCCCTCCCACAAAGGAGCGACTGGACTTGTGCAGCACGTGCGCTTGACGTCCCAAGGCCTTTCGAATTCGAGCCCGGCGACCATGCTCATCGAGATACGGTTCCAAGACCTGCTCGATCACGTAATGTTTCGGCTTCATAATGATGGGGCACAGCGGCACGAAATGCGCGTCCGATGCTCCTCGGTAGTACATGGGTACCGCAAAGAAACCAGGCGCTCCGAATGTCTCGCAACTCGGGTCAACCTCTTCAAAATGCCTACGAAACGACTCCTCTCGATCATCGATGCAGCAGACGATTTGGACGCTCGGTCGCTGAGCCGCGGCATCGGACGATCGACTTGGTATCCAGGCCGTGCGAGAGTGTTGGGTCATGGCGTCAAGGACTCTCCTTCGATATCCTCGCTCGAACGCCAATTGAAAGACGCGGCGGCGTTCGAAAGAACCGAATGCATCGACCTCTTCGATCAATGTTCTCCATTCCCATGGCGATAGTTCCAACATCGTCTGGGGGGACCAGCCACGAATCTGGGCAATCTGAAATATGGTGTACGCCCGTGACATCCGGTCCTGCTCGTCGTGCGTTGGTTCCAAGCCACCAAAGTGCATACGGAGATCTTTCAGGTCGACACATCCGTTCGATGTTTGACGCAATGCGTTTCGCAATGCAACCCGTTCAACGAGTAATCGAACGGCAAGGAATTCGAACAAGGATCCATGCGGGATACCGAAGGGAGATCGATCCCCACGAGACTCCAGCTGATGCACCATCCCTCCCCAGCCTCGAAGCGACAAGAGCGAGGCAGAGATGTATGGTTCCACCTCCTTGTTCGAAACGCCGAGCAATTCCAAAGACTCTTGAATCGACTCGCGTGGCTCCAAGCGTTGCTTAGAAACGCGTTCCAATTCTTCTCCTAATCCAACCAAGGCAGCGTGCGGCGGCCCAGCCTTGCGGTACAACTCCACAAACGAGCGGAAAAATCCACGGTTCCGATTTGGTAAATCCCATTGCGAAAAACCTTGATCGACAAAGGCTGCCGAAAATCGAATCATGAGTTCGTTAACCGGCAAGTCGCTGTCGACTCCCGTAGCCCGATACAATGCATCTCGATGGCGAACCACCGGTTCTGGCAAATCCATTGCAACCCAATGCGTGTTGACCCCTCGTTGGCAGGCCTGCCATAGTAACTGGAGCGTCACAGCCTCCCAGGCATCAACCGACAAAGCCTTGGAACCGGAAGCGGAATGAGACGCAACCACCTCATCGATCGCTGATCGTATGAAGTTTGCGACCGGCTCTCGTGCGTTGGCGTCGATGGACCCTTTCGTTAACCACCTCCGCGTCGATTGGATGACTCCCAAGGCAACGTCGGGATTCGATTCCTTACGAAATTTTCGAAGCGCATCGGTTTCGGCAATCAACCATTCCAATTCCGCCTTGGGAGCAATGTGAACCGGGTACTCAAGCATGGCATGGTAAAGGGCAAACCTGGTTCCAAGCATCCCGATCAGTCCATCGTCGGCATTCCCCAAATCTTCGATCAGCGCCGCCTCCACGTCCGTCAAATCAAACGCCCCTGCGCTCAACTCGGCCCGATACTCAGGTTCGGACAAGAACGGGTGGCCACCAAAGACGCGTGTGCCTTCCGCCACCGCATCCAAAAAATGCCTCTCTTCGAAAGCATGCAACGTATTGTGATGAACGAAGACGTTAATAGGGCCTTGGGCGGGCAGCAGATGAGCCAAATGCTCAACTATCGCATCCAAATCCAACCCATCTTCTGCCGTGGGCGACTTCAATTTATCCTCGAGCTACAAGCGTCTTTGTGGTAATGCCAGTCCATTCACGCTACGACAAATTGTCCGTGCTCGCTAGACGAGCAGACAGACATGGCCTATTTGTAACCCAATTCAGCACAGATCGATCGCGTTTGCATCGGACTTCAAGCGTGACGTATTTGCTGGCTGTCGTTCATCGTTTGGGTACGCCCCGGTTCGATTCAACGAGCTTCCGAATCGCGTCTTCGTGTTCATGCGTGACCATGATCTTGTCAGGGTAAACCCAGACGATGAACTCTGGCCGCACTCCATCCGTTTGAAGGTAGATGATCCAGTCTTGCTTTGCATTCGACAACACTTCTTGGATACCAAGAACTAGCTTTGCGAGTGACGCAACGGACGCATCACTGTAAAGAACGATCGTACGCGACCTCGCGCGATTCCAATGATGCGGAATGGCGTAGTCTTCCCCGGCACGTAGGTCGGACGATAGTAGTCTATCAATCTTGCCATCCAACCATTCAAGCTCTGACTCGAGAAGACCTTCGTTGGTGTCGGCATCACTCAAGTTGAACGGCTTCTGAGTATCGAAGATATCAAACGTTTGCTGATCGACGACGTGAAGTCGAAGGGAAGGACTATATCTAGGACTTTCTGCACGAAACTCGATGTCCCAAGGCGAAAGGGACGCACGTAGATGGTCCAATTCTCTGGGGGCGGTCCCGTTGCAGCAGGCGCTTAGCCTATGAAGTGACTCAAGTGCCTTTAACGGCGACAAATCCAGATTTTTCGAGTCAGTAGTGATGTAAAATTCACGCAAGGCAGACAAACCCGAGAGCGGCTGAAGCGATTTAACGCGACAGCCAAGGATGTTTGCGTGCGTCAGCTCTTTTAGATTGCGTATTGGCTCGAGTGAGACGAATCGGCCTGAGAGATTCACAAGATTCTGGAGTTTTGTGAATTGTTGCAGGCCATCAAGTGCTCGAACTTCAGCACCGCGAATGACTCGAAGCTCGGGCATCGCGGGAAAACCATCAAAGGAATCGAAGGAGCCGCGATCGAATTCGATCTTTCTTAGATGCGGTAGCCGCTTGAGTCGTCTGAACGCCGCAATTTGATCGACCGAAATGGATAGTTTGCGTAAGGAAGGTAATTCCTCAAGAGGGGAGAAATCCAAAATTGGGCACTCCCCGACACTCAACTCTTCAAGACATGTGCATTTCACCAGAGGTGTAATGTCGCGAATGGGATTCTTGTCGAGAGTCAGCCCTCTCAATTCAGAGCAATGGGCAATCGGCGACAAATCCGTTACTTCATTGTTGATCACAGCCAGACCCGATAAGTGCGACAGAAACTTCAGAGCGGTAATGTCTCGGATCGGTCTCTCGTGATCGCTCAATCGCTGCAAGCTGATCCATGAACGCGACGCCAATTCTTTCGCAGCTGGCCCGACGTGTTCGGGGGAAAAACTCGGCTTGTAGTCCGGAGTTCTACGAGCATCACGAAGCTCACTCCAAACATCCCAATATCTGTCGTCAAATCGGTAGCGAACACAGTCTATCAGACGCTCTACTGTGTACACCTCGTCGGGAGTCAAGTTTGGCGATCGTGCATACTCCGTAAATGTCGAAACAATCATTATCCTGAGCCTGTAGTGGCATGACACCTTCCGCGACACACGTTGCCAATGGAGTCACCGCAATCTTCACATAAAATCGCCCTATCGGCAATCAGCAATTGACGTATGTCGGGGCATAAGCGCACATCAAAAATCCGAATGTAGTCGATTCCCAATGGATTGTTGCGCAACGAATAGGATCCACTGTTCGTTGAACGGCTTGGCTCGAATGCTTGAATTGTAGGAGCCTAGCCAACTTGTTGTGGACGTGCTGCGGATGGCTGCCCGACTCGCGATTCAGTTGCTCCGCCTTCCCATCCGAGGTTCATCGTCTTCGAATCGCCACGCGTCTCGAACGGAACGTGGTTTCGACCGTGCCGAGTACGAACGCCCCACTCTTCTATCCTGTGGCTATGCCGCCGATCGTTTCGCCATCATCTTTTCATGCTGTTCTCGTGAGAGCGACATTGCAACATAGTGCGTTCCCGTTGCTGAGCGATCAATGTCGAACTCAACCGAGTTTGGATCGATCTCCGCGTCGGTGAGGCACTGATTCAATGTCAGCATCGCAAGGAGCATGCACTGAATTTGGTACTTTTCGGGCTTCGGCTTCAGGAGCTGAGACGAGACGACATGGACCATTCCGGTTGCGGATTCTTCGATCGTGTACACGTACCGAATCGTGTCCCGGACGCGGCAAGTTTGTTGATGCATCCTATCTTGGTCGATACCGGTCATCTTCTGGCTTTGTTCAACGGTAAAAACATTCTTCGAAGCCACTCCTTGGAGTTCCAGGATGGCAGATCGTATCTCCGCAAACATCGCCGCAGGCGGTGTCGTTCCGCGTCGTAGCAGCAGATACGCGACGACACATCCAACCAGGACGGCTATCATGATGAGGATTGGCGTCATGAGACTCCCAAACGCGGAACGAAAAGATAACCGAGTATAAGGAGTGACGTCGCCGAGAAGCCAGCGAGTCGACCGCCAACTTCAGCGCATCCCATTGTTCTTTATCCTTGCGTCACTCGCAGAAGCCCCTACAAGCCCGCCCTCGCAATAGCTTGGGTTCAAGGATGGATCGCTGGGGGCTCGCACTCGCTCAACAGCGTAAGCGATCCGGTCCACCGCCGCAACAAATACTATCTATCCGCTCGCCGAATGGCTTGCAGCACTAAGAGGGAAG
>JALOQW010000224.1 GCA_025459275.1 Pirellula sp. | reverse complement strand
GGTTAACTCTGCAGGAAGCGGCCGGCATGGCGGGGGTTGGGGTCCGATTCCTGTCGGAGTTGGAGCGAGGGAAGTCAACGCTTCAGTTGGGGCTGGTGCTTCAGGTGTTGCAGCTTTTCGGCTTGGAGTTGCATATTCACGCGCGGGGTGAATCGCCATGAGCGAATCGCTGTACGTGCATTTCGGTTCGCAGACCGTCGGAGTGCTTGAGCTCGCGAACGACAACTTGATGCGTTTCGAGTATCGGCCTGATTGGATCCGGGCCGAAGGTACTTTTCCGATTTCCTTGTCATTGCCGTTCGATGGTTCCTACACTGATCGCGCGAGTCATCATTACTTTGCCAACCTCCTCCCCGAAGGAAATGTTCGGGAGCAGATTTGCAGGGCACTTGGAATATCACCTTCGAACGACTTTGAATTGTTGAAAGCTATAGGTGGCGAATGCGCGGGAGCTTTGGAGGTATCCCCACGCTGCGAGCCGAGCGCTCCCGCGAATCCTCCTCGTTACGAGCCAGTGACGGATGAGCAACTGGCACAATGGTCGGTCGGGACCCCGGATGCTTTCTCCGATGTGACCGGTCACGATGAAGTGCGATTGTCGTTGGCCGGCGCGCAGGATAAGTTGCCAGTTCATGTGGATGATGACGGAGTCATACTCATCCCGGTAGCGGGTTCGCCTAGCACGCACATCCTCAAGTTCGCTTCTCCGTTCTATTCTCATCTGCCTGAGAACGAAACGTTTATGGCGCTACTCGCCAAATCGGTCGGATTACCAGTCGTGGATATCCAACTGCGAGCGACACCCAAGGCTCGGATTGCGGTCATCGCACGCTACGATCGCGTTCTGCGTGATGGAGTCTATCATCGCTTGCATCAAGAAGATTTCTGCCAAGCGTTAGGGATCAGTCCTTCCAACAAGTATCAGAAAGAGGGAGGACCAAGTCTCAAGCAATGTGCGGAGGTCATTCGGCGACATGCGGCTTTTCCCCTCGTGGACTTGAACAAGTTTCTGCAGTGGGCGTTATTCAACTGGTTGGCAGGGAATGCTGACGCGCACGGCAAGAATTTGTCACTCTTGTATGATCAAAGCGGCGCACCGAGCTTGGCACCGTTTTACGATTTGGTATGCACTCGCAACTACAAAAACCTGTCGCGCTTCTTGGCGATGGAGATGGGTGGGACCGCAGATCCTGATTTGGTCGGAGCCCGACACTTGGAGGCGTTCGCTGCGGAGGTTAAGCTTCGTCCCAAGTTGGTGTTGGGCGTTGCGGATGCGTTGCTGGAACAGATCGCAAATGCGCTCGATCCAGTCTCGGCGAGCTTCGTTGAACAATATGGAGACTCACCGATCGTAGAACGCGTTCCGATGGTGATCCGAAAGCAGATCCGACGCGCGCGAACACTATGGAAGTAGAAGTGAGTTGGCAGTTGGCCGTTGGTCCGCCCCGGCGGATCTGCGACGCTGTTGGGGGGGGTTAACGGGGTTGGGGAGGGAAGTTGGAGTTATTCGCGGGCGGAGGCCAACTGGTGGTTGGAGGTTGAAAGCTTGGGTTGGTTGGTGGGATGCTGCTGCCGTCGTTGCGAGGGGGAAAGAACCGATTGAGGATGCCACCTTCGGGGCGCTCACCCCCCTGCCCTGCTTCGTTCGGAATCGTGGGTGGAAAGAGTTCGCGGCTCATCTCGTTCATGCGTGAGTTCACCGCCCTGCCCCATTCATCGAGATTGGGTTGGTTTCTGTTCATAGAGGGGTCCGGTACAAAGTTGGGGTCCCTGCCCTGTTCCAACTGTTGATTCACACGATCGATGTAGGGGCCAATGACTTGGGCCACTTCTTTGGGGAGGATCGAGCCGGCCTGAGACAACGTCTTACCGATGTAGTAGCCGCTTTTGGATTGCGCGATCGCTTGTTGCTGGGATGGGCCCAGCAGCGTCATGGCGAACATGGTGATGACACAACACAAGACCGCACCTTTGAGCAATCCGAACCCAGCCCCAAGTTGCCGATCGAATTCTTTGAGTTTGATCTTATCAATCGACGTACTTACCAATCGGAACAGCATCCAGATCACCAAGCTCGAGCCAAAGTACAACAGCAACATCGCCAGGAACATGTTCCAGGGAGGATCGGCATTGATCATCTGGGCTACATCGTTTCGAAAATAGCTAGCAATGATCAAACTAACGATGATGGAGGCGAGGGAGGCGACTTGCCAGGCGAAGCCTTTGATAGCACCGAAGAGGGTAGCGGATGCCAGGACGATGAGCATGACGATGTCGTAAGTGTGCATGCGGTTGCTCGCGATTGGAAAGTTGCGTGGACTGGGCCGACTATAACCATACGGACCTGCTCAAGCGAAGGCCAGTTTTATTGTAGATCAGCTGTCCTCAGCTGATCTTGCGTTGCGTTTCGTTCTCGATAGCCGTGCTGGTTGTATCCATAGCTACCCGGGCGTTTCGGGTGATGGGTTGGTGCAGATCAGGTGAGATGCGGTACTGGTGGCGGCGCAGGGTGGGAGCAGTTGAGGACAACTGCTCTACGGGGGAAATGCTAGCGGCTGAGTGTTGAGAGGGGATGGAGTGTGTACTCGGGGGGGAAACAGGGGATTAACATCCCCCGCTCGCCGGGGAAGTCGCTCGCCGGGGAAGTCGCTCGCTGTGTTGTCTTGATTTGAAGGGCCTCGCCATGGTACATCGATTCCACGGTTTGCCCCCTGCCCTCCCCTACCCTGATCGAATGGAGCTGCGATGGCTGATTTTCGAACGCACATTACGGTCAGTACCATCGCGGGCACGCTGTTTGGCTTGGGTGGCTATCAGTCGGGGATGCCATGGGAAAGCTGCGTGATCGCCGGCGGACTCTGCTCGGTGAGCGGTATGCTGCCCGACTTGGACAGCGACTCGGGTATTCCACTTCGAGAAGCGGTCGCGTTTTCCGCTGCGTTCGTGCCGATGTTGATGGTGGATCGACTTCGACGCGTGGGGCTGTCTCACGAAATGATGTTGGTCGTGACAGGTTGTATTTACTTCTTCTTGCGTTTTGGTATCGCGGAGTTTTTTCGACGTTACACCGTGCACCGAGGGATGTGGCACAGCATTCCCGCTGCGCTGATCGCAGCGATTTTCGCGTTCCTGGTTTCTTCATCAGAGAACGTCAATCTGCGTCTTTTCAAGACAGCCGCCGTCTTCATCGGCTTCATGTCCCATATCCTGTTGGACGAACTGTGGTCGGTGGAGTATCGGCGTGGTCGTTATACGTTCAAGCACAGTTTCGGGTCTGCGCTCAAATGGTGGGGACCTATACGGATCGCGAATGTGATGACCTACGCGCTCCTCTTGATCCTCGGATTCGTCGCGTACCATGACGAAGGACTCATGGAGCGGTTCGGATACTCCCACGCGCATGACCTGCCTCACACTGCGTTGGATTGGCTTAAGCAAGTTCGAGACAATTCCCAGCACTGGATTCGCTAATCCAACTCTCACATCGAGTACAATAACGTGTCGCGAAGAGCTACGAACATTCCTCTTCACGTCGCAGGAAGAGATGAGCGGATATGCCTGAGAATATTCTTGACGTCGCACGACGAGCGGATCTGTTTTTTATGGAATCATCGCCCATACATGAAACGATGCGACGATTGTCGCGTGTACTGACCGAGTTGCACATTCCGTTCGCTATTGCAGGTGCTATGGCGGCGAACGCCCACGGTCATAAGCGGACCACGGCCGACGTGGATATTCTGATTCGCATCGAGGATTTGAAACGATTCAAATCGGAGTACATTGGCCGAGGATGGGTTGATAAGTTCGAAGGTTCCAAGAACTTCAAGGACGCCGTAACTTCGGTGAATGTTGACACGTTGATTGTCGGTGGGTTCCCTGGCGATGGCCTTCCCAAGCCAGTCGCTTTTCCTCCCCCCGAAACGGTTTCGTTTCTTGACGCCGAAGGGATCCCATTTCTGCGTTTGCAGACGTTGCTTGAATTGAAACTGGCAAGTGGTATGACCGCGCCGCATCGTCCTCGAGACTTTGACGATGTCATCCAGTTGATCCGGGTCAATCGTTTACCGATCGAGTATGCGGAACAACTCCACCCCTACGTCGTGGAAAAATTCCGCGAGTTATGGAATGCAGCTCAGATCGATGACGACTACTAGGATCCTTCGCTACTAAGATCCTTGCCGGATCATCGCGATCAAGTCTTCGGTGGACAGTTTCGCGGCGGCTTGAGCTCCGTCCAGGACCCCTGCGATCAGGTCTCGTTTGGAATCATGCAGCTTGAGGATTTCCTCTTCGATAGTTCCTTGCGCGATGATCCGATAGACGATGACCGGTTTGGTTTGCCCGATGCGATGCGCACGGTCGGTGGCTTGGTCTTCGACGGCGGGATTCCACCAGGGATCCATGTGGATCACGTAGTCGGCAGCTGTCAAATTGAGTCCCGTGCCGCCCGCTTTGAGGGAGATCAGGAATACGGTTGCGTCACCATTCTGGAAGGCATCGACTTCGCGGGCTCGTTGGTCGGCGGGAGTGGATCCGTCGAGGTATTGATAGGAGATTTTTTCTTCTTCAAGCATGCGACGGATGAGTTGCAGATGCTGGACGAACTGGCTGAAGACAAGGACGCGGTGGCCTTCGTCTTTGAGTTCTTTCAAGGTATCTCGAAGCAAGTCGAGTTTCGCAGAACCTTCGCTCCAGGCTGGGTCGATCAGCTTGGGGTTGCATGCCAGTTGTCGCAAACGTGTGAGCAAGGCGAGGATCTTGAAGCGTTGGTCCTGGATATCGGGGAGTTTCGCGATGTTCAATGCTTCGGTGAGTGCTGACAATCGGACTTGATCGTATCGTTTGCGTTCAGCGGGGCTGAGTTCGACATAAAGGTTCGATTCGGTTCGCGCGGGGAGATCGCGAAGAACTTCTCCTTTGGTACGTCGCAAAACAAAAGGTTGAATGCGATTGCGAAGGGCGAGGCGTCGCTCTTCGTCGCCATCGCGTTCGATGGGGCTTGCGAAGCGATTGCGGAAGCTGTCCCAGCCGCCAAAGACTCCTGGGGCCACGACATGGAACAAGCTCCAAAGTTCGCCGAGATGGTTTTCGATGGGAGTTCCAGTCAGTGCCAGAGACCAATCGGAGGGGATCGAAGCGATGGCTTGTGCCGTTTTGCTGCGACTGTTCTTAATGGCTTGTGCTTCATCGAGGATGAGCGTGTTCCATTGGATGTCCTTCAGTTTGTCGGCATCGCGCAGTGCAAGACCGTAACTGCAGACGACGACATGGTTAGGACCGAGTTGGGTCAGAAAATCATTGCGGTCGGTTTCACGATAGAGGGAAGGCTGCAAGCTTGGGGCGAAGCGTTCGATTTCTCGCATCCAGTTGAAGGCGACGGAGGTAGGGGCGATGACCAGACAGGGTCCTTGTGAAGCTCGATCCAGGATCACGGCCAACGTTTGCACCGTTTTTCCGAGTCCCATATCGTCGGCCAGGATACCACCCACTCCCCATTCGGCCAGACGTCGCATCCAGCGGAATCCTTCGACTTGATAATCGCGGAGGGTTGCGTTGAGATGCGAGGGGAGTTGTGGGTCGAGTTTTTCAGCTTGTTCCAGTCGGGCGAGGCATTCCATCCATGCCTTGGGTGCATCAATGGATAACGAGGATTGCAGGTCTCGAATTTCACGAGCCGACGATCGATCGAATTTGAGTGCTCCTCGTTCGGTGTGGACGGCTGCGTTGAGTCGGTTCAAGCGATCGCGCAAGTCATCCGAAATCTCGGCCCAAACATCATCCTGGAGCCGGATGAAGGAGCCGACTTCCCCCCCTGCACTCCCCTCTCCAATGGCCGTGATGAGGGAAGCGAGAGGGATCGAGGTCTCGCCGATCGTTGTGTTACCGGAGAGTTGGAACCAATCTCGTTTTCTTTCGATGGAGACTTGAACGTTTTTGGCGGAAACGGTTCCGGCGAATTGTGGTTTGCCGGCTGTCGTGGGATCCCAGAGGACTTCGAGTTCTTCGGAATGTTCTCGGAGCTTCGAGAGGAGTTGCAGAGACTGGGCCATATCCGTGCAAGATCCATCCCAGTCATGGAGCGTCAGATTTAATTCGTTGGCCCATCGATTGCTTGCCATGACTTCGTTCTTTGCCGAACGGAAGCGTTGGATCGAGCGATCCCCCTCTTGATCTCGTCGGATCATCGATCCTTGGCCGGGGCGTTGGAGTTTTTGAGATGTGTCTCGCACACGGATTCCGTAGTCAATGCGCCCTTCTTGAGTTGCCCGGAGAATGATCAACGGATTAAGGACTTCGGGTACAAGGGGGCCAGCAAAGTTTTCCGGCAGCTTCACTGTCAGAACCGACTGGAATTTTTCTGCATAGCGAAACAGTTCGCTTAAATGTTCTTTGCGAACCGGCTGCATATCCAGTAAATGGCGGATGGTCTGGGCGATATGCTTTTGACAGTTGTAGACCCCGACTTTGCGCTCTGCATCCGAGGCCAAGATGAAGCCATGTTCTGACGCATTGACCTTGCAACCGATCCATTCAATCTGTTGAAGGAAAGCGAATCCAAATTGTTCCTTCTGGCCCATGGATACGACGACCAAGGTTGGATCGATTGGGACGACCTCGGTAGGTTCGTCGTTCAATAGAACATTGGGCGCACCAATCAAGTTGAGGATCGCATCGATCAAATCCACTCGGAGAGAAACATAATCGTAATGAAAATGACGCCGGACCTTCAAATCGTTGGGAGTCATCGGCAGCGCATCGTCGAACATCTGCATGAATTTCAACGTCTGCCCTCGTTTCCAGGCATTCCCTCGCTTGTTGCGGGCTTGTAACTGGCACTCTAGCTGGAACGCGCCTGATGTTTTCAAGTTCCATGCGATTCGGCGGACTTCGGGTAGCGATTGGGGAGGAGGGAGTTCGTGCGATGTGTGGATCGAGAAAGCACTGGTGTAGACCGACTCAAGCTGTCGGAGACTGTCCAGGCTGGAATCAAAGATGAAGTCTTCGCTGTTCCATGGCTTGGTTGAAAACTGGCTTGCTGCGATTCGTTTTGAGAGCGGGGATTCGGATCGAGACAAGCCCTGTTGAACACTCTTAAAGAACTGAGCTAGATGGTCACATTGCTGTCGTTGGTAGTGCTTACGACAATTGCATCCGTACTCCTTGGTCTCGGCTGAGACATACATTCTGTAGATTTGGCCTCGGTCATTGAACTCACCGGTGATCGTCCCGTTCTCGTAGACGTCGACGATTTCGAGTGTTTGGCCTGGATCGAGTACGGAGAATCGAAAGCGAGATTGGTAGCTTGTAAGAAGGC
>JALOQW010000223.1 GCA_025459275.1 Pirellula sp. | reverse complement strand
GCATGAGCATCCCGGAACCCAAGGTGGCCCATCACCAGGGACGAGGGATTCGCAGCTGCCCGATCTTTCCGGAACTGCGTCCGATCCTGGACGAAGCCTTCGAGATCTTCGGCGCGGAGAGTGAGTATGTGGTGGCGATGCATGGTTATCGAGCGGCAGCCAACACAGAAATGGGCTGGAAGAACTCGAACCTTCGAACCGGATTCATGCGGTTGCTACGCCGCGCCGGCGTCTCACCATGGCCACGATTGTTCCACTCAATGCGTGCCAGCCGGCAGACAGAACTGCAACGAGAGTTTCCGATACATGTGGTTTGCTCTTGGCTAGGGAACTCACCACAAGTTGCGCAACAGAGTTACCTGCTGGTGACAGAGGATGACTTTGCCAGGGCGGCGGGGGCGAAGAAGGTGATGGTGGACAGGTGAGCGCAGAAACGCGGGATGGGTGTGCGTCAAAGGGCATCGTTACCCGATTTAAGACGACTTACCCGCCAAGTTGGTATTCTTGCCATCCAAGGATGCACAAATGGTGAGCAAAAGGGCACACAAGAAGGAACTCGCCGAAATAGAAGAGATCATATTCGATCTCCGTTAGGTCACTTGCTCTATATGTAATCGCGCATGCGGGGCATCGCGCATTGATTAGGTATTGCGTCCATCTACCATGCGACATCCACCCTGGGCTCATCAGGATAAGTTCGATCCAGCAATTCGGGTAATCCTCAACCACTTGAAAATTTTCTAATTCGGTGATCTCTTTGCCGGTATCGATTTGCTCTGCAAGCCATAACAAAAAAGCTACCTGATTTCGGAAACGAGGCGTGCTGGCAAATGAAGTGCGACGGTCTTCAGGCCAAGCATCTTCCGCCCTTTGGTATTCCATATTCACTAAGCCACGTAGCGATTTCATGAAACGACCTGCATCCATGTCGACGATGGATCCAGTCGTCTCGCCATTCCAGTCAAAATCCGGATCGACCGGCCAAGTCTGTTGCGCCTCCGAGAGCAGTCGGGGCGAAATGGTCGCCTGCAAAATCATTTCTTCTCCTATCGTTGCCAATCACATGGTGGTAGTGGGAGATCTTTCGTTGTCACAATGCTTGACTCGGAGGCATCGAATGATTTGTCGGTCCGGGGGCGATGCAATGCGAAAAGTGTATCGATACAGCATTAATATGATCGAGTCTACTTGTGTGGGACATCATATGCAAACTCCACAACGCCATCTTCGCGCAAGTTGCCTTCATTTGCCGGTACGAAAGTGACTTCATCCGCTCTCCCTCGATGCTCGACCATCATTTCGCCATTGTCAAAGTCTATCGACTTAAACTGCTCGCTTTGGAAGAAAAGTTGCAATGCACTCAGCACTGACGCGATCTGGATGTCGGTAAGAGCGGGGGGCATTGTGATCTCTATCGCCCCTCTTGCAAACGCTTCATCCAAGTACACTAGGACGAGACAGTCCGATATTTCCGGAGCAAAGGGGCAGAAGCCAGCAATTTCAATGAACAAACCAATAGCCATCGCAATGTTCGGTACCGTTTCGCCGCCCAACGCTGGCGATCACGCAGTCGCCTCCAAAAAACTACGATTTAAATTCACGGCCGACCGGTGACTTGCGTGCATCGCTTTGGTACGCCCGTCACGGGCATTGGTTGGTGGGGTTCAAATCCCCTGCGCGAGATAGGAACCTCTAGGAGATTAGTATACCAAATGAAAACTTCTAGAGTGCAATCACGATGTGGTGGGCTAAGTCCGCGCGATGGTGTCGGGAGCCTGCCCTGAAACGGGAAGCCCTTTCTTACTATCGAACATGCATGAGCTTCGAGCCGTCAGTTTGATGATCTAGCCAATAGAAGCCATCGAGCGTGCCGTCGGGTGGCCCATCCGGAAGCTCAATATCCACGGAGTATTTGATTGGGAACAAGGAATCCGGTGGGACGCTCAGGGACCTATACGATTCAGCGATCTGACCTGAGTTAGGTTGGACCCCCGCAAAGAAAAAGTTAACCTGCCCCGAATCTGTCACGATCGTTGGGCTACAGCCTGCAATGTCGTCTCCGGCCCAGCATTTGAGCATGCCGATGAAGGAACGACCGCTGGCATCTTGGAATCGTGCCCTCGCCCAACAAATGCAGTTCTCGAAGAGTTGTTCGACAAGCGCTGCATCCTTTGGGAGCGGCACGACCATGGCTGTATCGTCGTCCCAATTCTCATCTTCAGAATCGCCAAAAGTGGCGACATCCATAGAGCGCACCCAGACAGGATGCGTTAGGAGATCTTCTTGCGTTAACTTGAAATACTTCTTTCCGTCCACGAGGGTGAAGCCTCATACGCCGATAGTTGATTCGCTATCTCGCCATTCTACGTGTGAGAAGACGCCCCTGCAAAGCGCTCATCAAATTGCAAACCAGCTGTGTAGCTCGGGCTATGGAATCGATGTTGCCTATTGGTCACGAACGGACATCCGACTCGAGGTCCGATTGCATGAACACTTGCGATATATCTGGTAGCCCAATCCTCTGACGGTATGTTCGAATCCGGCATCTCCAGTTGGCCACGTTTGTTCCACTTGATCCGGGCCATCCGGCAGACGGAGCTCCAGCGTGAGTTTCCGATTCATGTGGTTTGCTCCTGGCTTGGAAACTCTCCACAGGTCGCGCAGCAGAGCTACCTGCTTGTCACAGAGGATGATTTTGCGAGGGCGGCTGGGGTGGCGAAGGTGATGGGTTGAGATAGTCCTCGGTCGCAGTCGTTTGGCTTCAGAGGCTCGGAGGCTGTTTGGAACCTGCCTTCTTCTCGCCGTTGAAGAGCGGTTAGGTTGCGGAAGGTGGCAATTCTGCGGGGACACTAACGATTTGCCTGGCAATACCATACCCACACCATACCATGAACAGAACAAAGGCGTGGAAGGCAAACCCAATCCATTCCCCTACGGTGGCGAGAAGAACTGCATCTGCCAAGTAGACGGCCATGCCGACTTGAAATGCCGTAAGACTTAGCTTTCGAGCTTTGACGCCGAGGTAATAAAAAAAGGCCGCTGTCAATAAGGCAACGACGCCATAGGCCATCGCAGCAGTAATTGTCGTGATGCCAAACTCCTCCGATTTTGCGTCGATAGCAACACGAATGAGCCTCGTAAATCCGAGCAGTCCGAGCCCAAGTACCATTTCAAGATCCCAGTGCATGAGGGAGGAAATGGAATTAACCAACGAAAGGCCGGCTATCAAGCAGAACCAGTTTCCGGCACTCTTCGCCGCATTCTCTGCCTGTTCCATGGAGTACTGCTTCTTGCCAATCGTAATAACTTTCGGTCTTATTTCTGTGGGGGCGATATCAGACATTCTGTTCTCCATTTCATGCTCATCGCGACCACGAAAGACCTGCGCGACAAAGGTTACGTTGTTGGGTGTCCGATCGATAAGCGCTCTGTGGCTCTAACTTCGACAACTGGCGAAAATATTCGAGTGCTTGCTTCCCCTCGGTCGATCGGTTTCCGGAATCATCCAAGTTGTCCTGCAGAACCAGCAGCTTGGTCTGCTTTCCATTGGATGGCACACCATAGATATCGATAACCATCTTATTCCCCGCTACCCGATGTTCGGCCACCTTGACTGTGGCATCAAGTACCCTGCAGCTTTTTGCCCGAAACTGTTCGCACGGTCCGCTCCCATGTAGCAACGGGTTGAGGAAGATCGTCCATTTGGGCCGTAATCGCCAAATCAGTAGGCACCCATTCATACTCCTCTTTCTGCGGATCGAAATCACGCTCGATATGCAAACGAACAGAACGCCAATACAAACGCCGTAAGACTGCTTCAAACTTGATCAACCACGTATCCCACCACTTTGGATATTCGTCTGGATCATCTTTGAGCGAAAGCCCAAAATGGATAATCTGTCTTCTGTAGGAACCAAGTGGATGAGGGCCGGGCAACGCGAAAATCGAAAGGTCCACCCAAGGCCAATCTTCGTCTCTTTGCAACGAGCGGATTACATGCTCGTTTCTGGTTTGCAATTCCGTATACGCCTCGCGTCGGTACGAACTGCCAACAATCACGCCGTAAACCACAACCTCATGGCCCATTTGATCTTACCTGCATCGACGAAGGGTTGCAGACATCGTTGTCCGGAACGACTGGTATCACTCAGCACGAGATGTTGACTCAACGCAAGTCAAAACAGCGGATCGAGTGCTTCGTGTGCATGCCATTGGTACGCCCGTCATGGGCATCGGTGAATGAGGTTCAAGTCCCCTGTGCGAGAAAGGAACCTCTAGAAGATCAGTATACCAAATGACGGCTTCGAGCGAGCAAGTACGAGGTGAAGCCAACGTGTGGTAGTGCGGGGAGGGTGCCCGGTAATGGGCATCCTTAACCGAATGATTCCGAACTGGGGTTTGACAGCTGGTAGCGTAACTCGGCGAAATCATTGCCTAGTTGCCGGACAGATACCAATTTCCATGCCCCATTAGTGGCGTACCTTGGGAACAGCGGTTTGCCTTTGCCCAACGTAACGGATGCGACTTGAATGATTGCTTCGTCAAGTAATCCCGCGTCAAAGAACTGGCCTGCCAAGTCGCCACCGCCAACGATCCAGAGGTTCTTGCCTGCAGCTGCACGAACCATCTCCGCATGGACAGGACGAACATCTCCACGAACAAACCGGATGTCTGCGTGCGGCGCAAAGGTGGCGAGTTTACGATGGGTGAAGACCCAGGTTGGTTGCTCGTAAGGCCAAGCGGAACCGGTTTCTTTGATAACCTTTGCCGAGTGCCGCATCATCCATTCGTAGGTTGAAGCCCCCATGGCTAGGGCTCCTATCCCGGCAATGAACTCCGGATAGCTTGACTCGCCTTGAGTGCCCAAGGACAAGAGCCAGTCTATTGAGTCATCTTCGGTGGCAATGAATCCGTCCAGGCTCGTAGCGGTGTAGTACTGAGTCTTCATAAAGGTGCGTTGATTCTATGATGACAGAGAGTACGGTCGCAAGAGATGGCAAGCGGATACTGTAGGCACGCTGTGGCAGTCCGATGACGCATCACCGTGTCCAAGAACCAACCTTTGCTGAGCGATGGCATAAGCATAAAGCGAACGCGGGACACATTGGATTGTAGTGCTCAAGTTCTGTCAGTATCAGTACGCGCTATGTGCCGCATCGGCCACAACTGTGACAGAGGGATCATAGCGATCCCATAAGCTTCCATCGTTGCATGCAGGCGTTCCGTCACAGGCATGTTCGAATCCTCGTACCTCAGCTACGCCGCTCCTGTGACCCAAGCGGACATGAGAACGGCCCGGTTTTCGACGACAAGCGCGACGCGAAAGACGACTCCGTTTTGGGTGCGCGACGGGAAATACAACAATTGATTCCGCCACGGCAATTCTACGGTGGTTGGAAAGATGCGAACCTACGAACCGAGATGTTGCGCAGCGATGGCATCTCCAGTTGGCCACGATTGCTCCACTTGATGCGGGCCAGCCGGCAGACGGAACTGCAACGTGAGTTCCCGATCCATGTGGTTTGCTCTTGGTTGGGGAACTCGCCGCAGGTCGCTCAGCAGAGTTACTTGCTAGTCACGGAGGATGATTTTGCGAGAGCGGCGGGCATGAAGAGAGTGATGGTGGAGGGGTGAGGTCACTGTTGGTGTGGAGATGGTAACCGGAAACAGGCTTCCTTTGCTCATTACTGCTGATTTCGCTAGTTTCCCTCTGGGTCGTATTTCACGAGCGACAGCACGCTTCTTGTTTTGGTACGTAATACGCTACCGTCTTGAGTAGTGGTAACTTTATCGCCCCCACCTAATTCAACGGCTCGCTGCAGTTCGACCCTGGAAGTCAAATTAATCTCCTTCGACTCTGTGGCAGGATTCTCGAGCCCCTTTGGACCCGTAATCGATTCCCCTGAGTACCTAGATTTACGGTACCTAAATTGAACACGAAAACTACCATCCTTCGATTGCTCTAATCTGCCATTAATCGAGATCTTCGCCGCACCAATGGTGGAACTCCCATAGAAGGGCTGGTTGACGCGAGTAACAATCTCAATGCTCTCGAGAATTTCCTGAGTTGGTTCCTCTTCGCGCTGTGGTCTATCGCGAAATCCGATTGTCTCGATTCGCAGTAGGTAGTCGTCCGCGTTCACGCATGTGGCTGCTAGCAAGATTACGGAGATTGCAGGCAGAAAGGAATGAAGCATTGGAAGTCCTTTTCAAACGAGTCACAAGCTGCATGACAGCGATCAGTGGTAGTTTCGTTCTGCTAACGTGACGATTTCGCACGGTAGAGTCAAGTTGCGGACGCGTCGGCGGATCAACGAGCAAAGTGTTCGAATCCTAGTGCCTCTGCTGCGATCAAAGTGTCATGAGTGGACACGTAAAGGCCCAGTGTTTTGGCGACCCAGCGCGACGCGAAAGACGACTCCGTCTTGGGTGCGCGACGCGAAAAGCAACGCCGCAGGCGCCATGCACCGAGTTGCATGGGTGCTACAGAAACCCAATTCGCAGGGGTGTTACGAAAGCCAAAACCGGCAGATAGTTGACGGTGGAAAGTAGACCGAGTGGCTGGAGAGCTCTACTTTCTACTGCTCTCCACCCCACTCTCTCTGATCTGAATCAGGCCTATGGGGCCCAATTCAGATCAGCGGAGGACATGGGACTCGAACGACCAACAGAGTCTAAAGGAATTCCGAGCATCGAGGTCCCGAGCGACGCGAAAAACGACGCGCGCCGATTTCATAGTCCTGGGACGACTCGAAGCGCTATCTATCGCTCCCCAGCAACTGGTCCGATGCGCACTCATTTGCAGGGTCACCTTGCGGACGAACTATCCAGATTTGCAGGGCCATCGATTTCCGTTTGCGGGGTCATTTGCAGGGTCACATCAAGAATGCCTGGAAACTTACAGGGTCACGTTTTCAATTTGCAGGGTCACCGATACACCAATTGGTATGTCCCAGTCTTGCTGGGACCGATGAACTCGATGTGGCCAGACTGGCGGAGGGCGTCGAGTTCGCGTTTGACGGTCTTGAGACTGCACCCCAAGTGGCTCGCGATGCTGGTGGAACGAAGCTGCCCGCCCTCGCGAAGCAGGGCCAGGATCTGCTCGCGCCGGCTTGCTGGCGTGCCGTCTTGTCCCTCCGGTTCCGCTTCGGCTCTTCTGGCGTCTCGGACACTGATCCACTCATTATATCGATACCCAGGTCCACCGCTACGAATGATGTCTTGCTTGTCGCAGATCAACCCAAGCTGCGTTCGTAGTAACTCCGCTGCGGATTCTCGAAATCCTCGGATCGAGCAGGTGATCGAGTTTTGGCCCGATGCGTTGCCG